>JAAYYB010000301.1 GCA_012515615.1 Fibrobacter sp. | reverse complement strand
CAACACTCACCATCTGGAAACGGCGATTCTTCTGAAACGGCAATAAAATCAACCAATGTTAACCACATGAAACGGACTTTGCCCCTTCCCTGCTGCATAAGTTAGGTAATAGAAGATATTTTAATGCCTTACGCTTTCTATGAGTTCGCCAAATTTTGCGGCCAGTATAAAATCATTCATTGTCAGGCCCCCGGCTTTATGGGAATAAAGATCAAGAACAAGTTTGTTATAGTAAAGATGCAGATCCGGATGGTGCTGCTCTTCCTGCGACACACGGGCTAACAGTCCGATAAGGTTTATTGCATCGGGAAATGTTTCAGTCTTGACTGTTCTTGTCAGTTTATGGACTTCTTCTCTGTTTAGTTTCCAGTCTTTGAGCTCTTTTATCAAATCGTTTTCTTCATTGTCATTCAATGGTTTGGCATCAGCTGAAAGGGGAGAACAGTGCATTTTTTTCAGATCCATTATTTCCTCCCGAATTTCTGTTTCCACATTCTCTCAATAAAGGCAGACCTGCCGGAACCGACTTTATACCTCTGGTAATGCTCAGGATTTTTTAAATAGTATTCCTGATGATACTCCTCGGCAGAGTAGAACTTTGATGCTGGTACAATCTCTGTTACGATCGGTTTATCAAACATTCCTGATTTCTGCAGTTCTATTTTTGATTTTTCAGCCAGTTCTTTCTGTTTTTGATCATGGTAAAAGATGGCCGTGCGGTACTGGGTGCCTTTATCGGCAAACTGCTGATTCTGTGTTGTAGGATCGATATTCTGCCAGAAAATCTCTATCAGTTCTTTATAGGAGACCTTCTCCGGATCAAAAATTATCTCTATGGCCTCAGCATGTCCGGTTTTCCCTGTGCTTACTTCCTCATAAGATGGATTCTCTTTTGTGCCGCCTGTATACCCGACATCTGTGGAGATCACCCCCTCGGTTGCATCAAAAGGGCCCTGCATGCACCAGAAACAACCTCCGGCGAATGTCGCTTTTTCTGTTTTCGCAGACATATAGTACCTCCTCATAGTTATACACAAGCATGAACCAGGCCGAAACGAGAGTATACGGGAGCAAACCGGGGATTAGCTGTAAAGACTGGCAGAATTATGACAGAAGCATAATCGCAATTAAAACGTTTCAATATAATGATAACACAGAATATTCTATTTACACCTGAGGTTTGTGGAAACGTCTTCAAAAATTCCGAATTCCCGATTTTTTCCCACCACGTTTTGAATTTCCGTGTCGAGAATCACCGCGTCGGGCATCTCCGTGACGTGAATCTCCATGCCGCGAATCAACATGCCGCGAATCACCGTGACGTGAATCACTGCGTCGTGAATCACTGCGTCGTGAATCACTGCGTCGTGAATCACTGCGTCGTGAATCACCGTGACGGTCAGCAGAAAATTCTTTTTTGAGAAATACCGGTGTCGAGAGCAGAATTGTCATCTGTTTCTGCCGTTCGGCCGAAGATCGTTCAACGAAACATTTATCACCTGTTAAAGGGTCAATGCCAGTGCAGTACATCATGGTCGAACGGGTTGATGGCGTTGGTGTGAAGAGCTGAACCTGCTCCGGAGTATATTGTAAACTGTTGGTGCAGACTTGTTTTAATTGTTTCATATTTTCAAGACTGCATCCAGGATGAGCTGCAATGAAATAATAGGAGAGAAACTGCTTTTTCCCATCCTCTTTTGTGTATTTGTTAAAGAGCTCTCTGAAAGCAAGAAGCGTATCAAGACCCGGTTTTTGCATCTTTTGCAGAACAAATGGGTCGGTGTGTTCAGGTGCAATTTTCATCTGTCCGCAGATGTGTTTCCGAATAAGTGTTTTCAGATAACGGTTTCCGTATTTTTTATCTGCAAGGATCATATCGTACCTGATGCCTGATGTCACAAATACATTTTTAACACCGGGTACTGTCTTGATATCATTGAGAAGTGCGATCTGTTTTGAGTGATCAATTTCAAGACTGGCGCAAATATCCGGGAATAGGCAGGATCTGTTTTCGCATGCGCCGTTATTCAATTTTTTTTGGCACTCAAATCCATACATGTTTGCGGTCGGCCCCCCCACATCCATGATCGATCCCTTGAAAAGCGGGTGAGCAGTAATCGCCTTAACTTCATTCAGTATAGAGTTTTTACTGCGAGACTGGACAGTGCGTCCCTGATGAACCGCAATTGAACAGAAACTGCATTCGCCATAACATCCACGGTGGGTCAGGATCGAAAATCTGATTGTCTCGAGTGCTTTTACTGGTCCATTTTTCAGGTAGAATGGATGCGCATCTCTCATGTAATCGAAAGAGTGTATCTCATCGAGTCTATTCTGTCTAAGACAGGTCGGGGGCGGGTTTTGAACCAGATACCTGGTATCTTGTTTCTGAAAAAGAATTTGTGCGGTAAGAGGATCGTTGTTTATGTAAAAGATCTTGAACATTTCAGTAAAAGCAATCTTATCATCCTTGACTGCCTCGAAGCAGGGAAGTTCAAGCCCTTTTTCTGGAGCTGTTTTTGAGATATAGCAGAGCCCCCGGATTTTTCGACAATCTTCCCCCTTTGCTAAATGTTGTGCCAGTTCAACTACCGAATCTTCGGCCATTGAGTATAGAAGGTAATCTGCTTTGGAATCAAACAGGATTGATTTACGGACTTTATCAGACCAGTAATCGTAATGAGCGATTCTTCGCAGGCTTGCCTCAAGTCCGCCAAGAACAATGGGTGCGCTGTTTTTAACATAGGATTTGATCAGGTTTGAGTAGGCAATCACCGCGCGGTCCGGACGTTTATTATTGATTCCACCGGGTGTGTAGTCATCAGTCCGGCGAGGCTTTCCTGATGCAGTTCTATTTGCCACCATGGAATCGATGCAGCCACCGGTAACCCCCCAAAAAAGAGCCGGTTCACCAAGTCTGCATATATCCTTATCTGAATTCATATCAGGCTGGCCAATAATTCCTACTTTGAACCCAGCGGATATCAAACAATGACCTATTACCGAGACTCCAACCAGTGGCGAATCGATATAGCAGTCACCGGTTACAAGGATAATGTCGAGCTGTTTCCAGCCTCGTTGATCCATCTCTTTTTTTGTGGTAGGTATAAACATGTAATTGTCAGTTTGTTGTAAGGTGATAAGACCTGCGATGCCTGAAAGCCTTAGCGCTCAACAGATTACGATTTTTTGCCTCAACCAACTGCGATTTTTGGGTTAATTAAATTTCTACAGTTATGAGGCTAAATATAGCATATTTTAAGGCTTACCCCCGCGAATTGTTGATCAAATGGAAACAGGTCCGGGAAATTACGAATTTAAGGTTCCATTCAATAAAGTATCTATCTGCCTGGTAATAGATTATAATGATTACGAAAGAAAATGGAAAAGTTGAACTTCTTGCCCCCGGTGGTGATGCCGATAGTGTAAAAGCTGCAATTTATGCCGGTGCCGATGCCGTTTATTGCGGGTTATCTTCCTTTAACGCCAGGCAGAGGGCAAGCAATCTGACTCTTCAGGAGCTGGAGCACCTTACACGTATTGCAGCACAAAGAAACTGCCGTATCTATCTAACCCTGAACACCCTTGTATTTGACCATGAGATTCCCGATGTATTGGAACTTCTTAAAGGTGCCTATCAGGCTGGAATTCGTGTTGTTATTGTTCAGGATCTTGGGTTATTGCACATATTGAGAAAATATCTGCCTGAAATAGAAGTCCATGCGTCAACACAGATGACGACACACAATGAGGGCCAGATCTCCTTTCTTTCTCAAACCGGTGTATCACAGGTAAACCTTTCCAGAGAACTTTCCATTTCAGAGATAGAGTCATTGTGCAGTGCTGCGCATGAAAAGAATATGAAGGTTGAGGTATTTGTTCATGGCGCTTTTTGCATCTCATTTAGCGGTCAGTGCTACATGAGCAGTGGTCTTTGTGGTAAATCCGGCAATAGAGGTGAGTGCGTACAACCCTGCAGACGGCAGTATTTGCTGCCAAATTCAAAAAACAAAACAGATGTAAAGGCTGTGTTTAACCTGAAAGATAACTTTGCATTTGCCGATGCAGATAAACTGTATGACGCAGGTGTAGATTCCTTTAAGATAGAAGGACGAATTAAAAAATTTTTGTATGTATATAATGTGACCTCTGCATGGAGAGAGCAGGTCGATGCCCTGGAGGCCGGGAATAAAACAGGAAGTAATGATAAGAGGTTTGAAACCGTTTTCAACAGAAAATATACTGCTGGTTACATAAATGGTACTATCAGTGCTGATATGTTTATAGATACTTCACGGGATCAATCATTGAAATTTATTGCAAATGTATCACGCTACTGGGCAGATAAAAAGATACTCACCCTTAGTCAGAATGCCGATCTTTCCAAAAATACTGAACTTCTCATTTACACTTCAGATTTTACGTTTATCTGCAAGGGTCTGATTACACAGAAAATTACTGCCCGTGAATATTCGTTTGATATTGAGCATAAGCTGAAGGGTAAGATAAATGAGGGTTATCAGGTATTTACTCAAGACTCTTTGAATGCAGCGGACAGTATCAAATCAAAGATTGACCTGATGCAGCATGAAAAAGTCCCACTGCGGATTAGTGTTTCCGGGAGTGTGGGCTCGAAACTCAAAGCCGTATTTAGATCTCCCCGGAAAAGCATCACTCTTTTTTCGGAAATGGTGATTTCAGAGGCATCTCAACGCCCGCTTGACCATAAGATGCTTCATGCTCAATTCTCCCGACTGGGAACCAGTCAATTTGTTCTGGAGTGTATTGATATATCAGAGCTGCAGCCAAACAGTTTTATCCCGCAAAAAGAGCTCAACCGGCTCCGGCGTGAAGCTGTTGAGAGTATCAGTGATATGTCAATAGATTTATCAAGGTTTGAAATACCTTTATTAAAACACGGCTTTTCAACTGAGCGGATACAGAAAAAGGCATATTTCATCGATGATATCCCGGAGAGTTCTTTATCAGAAAAAACAGCGGCAGAAACCGTTTTTATTATTCCAAACAGGATTAAAGATGTTGACAATACAGCAGATCGCATAAACCGGAACAAGCGTATTACACCTTTTTTCAGCTCGATACTTATTGGCGAGGATTTCACCAGAGCCGTGGAACTTCTATTGAAACTGGATGGAAGGACGATTATTACAGATAATAGCGGAATTGCAGATGTCGCATCCCGTTCCGGTATAAAATGGATTGCTGGTCCGGCATTTAATATCGTGAATTCTTATGCAATTGAGGCATTATTGAATATTAAAGGATTCTGTGGTTTGTTTCTTTCCCCGGAATTTTCTGAAAAGGAGCGTGGACCAGTTAAAATCCCGTCCAGGATCGAGGTTTGGTCCGCATTGAATTTGGAAAGAAAACTTATGACAACCCGTCAGTGCCTGATCCGTAATATTTCCGGCTGCAACAAAAAAGTTTGTGATGATAATTGTCTTTTGAATTGTGACAGGTCTGCTACAATAGCAAATGCACAGGGGAAACGGTTCCGGGTAGTAAAAAAACCGGGTTTTTATACTACAGTATACTTTTGATAAATAAGATGTGAGATTTTTGACCTTTCCTTAAATCAGTCAGCTTATTGTCTGAATTGATATGTATCCTCACCAGTGGTGGTAATCAGTTTTATTGGCTGTCTGATGCAGCCTATTAAAATGTATATTCTCCCTATGCGTAAAATTGCTGTTCTGATGCCCAACTGGGTTGGAGATTTTGTGATGGCGCTCTCGGTTTTAGCCAGAAAGGCTTCAGAACCAGATACCGTAATAACTCTGATTGTGCCGGAAAACCTGAGTGGATTGGGCAAACTTCTAAGCTCTTTACCTCAGATTACTTACCGCAGGAAAACACGTGCAGACTTCAGGGAAACGCTTTCAGAGATAAAAAGAGTCTCTTTTGATGAGATCATCCTTTTACCGCATTCATTCTCTTCCGCTTGGCTGGCTTTTCGTTCTGGAATAGCTGCCCGTAGAGGTGTCTCAACCGAACTTAGGGGATTACTGCTTACAGACCGTCTGTCTGGAAAGCATATAACCAGAAAAGAGCACCTCACCAAAGAGTATTCTTCGGTTCTGGGTGTTAAATATGAGGAACCTTCAGAGTGGCAGGCAGTTTCAAATATCACACCTGATGAGATGTACAAAGGTTCTACCGTGTTATGTCCCGGAGCGGCATACGGTCCGGCAAAACAGTGGCCGGAATTTAATGTTCTGGTACGACTCCAGCACGACTCTAAGATGGTGATTTTAGGAGATAAAAAAGATAGAGAGGTTTCCTCAAGAATTGCTCATCATATGTCCCATAAGGTCACTGACCTTTCCGGTATAACGAGTCTTGAGCAGGCGGTGTCGATTATTTCAGGTGCATCGGTGGTAATATCAAATGATTCAGGACTGATGCACATTGCCGGGTACTTAGGTGTTCCGGTGGTGGGTATCT
>JAAYYB010000300.1 GCA_012515615.1 Fibrobacter sp. | reverse complement strand
TGATTGCTAAGCCATTCAGGCGTCTTGGCCTTATCACCTTGTCGATAAAGCCTGCGCCACCTTCATGTCTTATCAATTCAACATGTTGCGCTACTTCAACCACCCCAACTGCGGAAATTAGGTTAAAGGTGTTGATTACCATGTACGGAAACTATTTTTGCAAAAACAAGTATGCTTAAAATCAATGGGAAATATACAACTGCTAAAGTAATGACAGAATTGCTGGAAGAGTCCTGTCTCGCCCAGATTCACCACTTTGTCAATCACCAGTCTTTCACCAACCCGGTTGCGATTATGCCTGATACTCACGCCGGTAAGGGATCGGTTATCGGCTTCACCATGCCCCTGCCCTCAACGGTTATACCTAATGTGATCGGAGTGGATATCGGCTGCGGGATGCTCTCTTTTAATATTGGAAAAGATCTGAAAATGCCGCTTGAGCAGGTAGACCATAAGATACGGCAGAAAATTCCTTTCGGTATGTCGGTCCATGAAAAGGCTGTCATTCATATGGAAAGTGAATTCCCATGGCATGATGTTTCTGTGCTGGCTCAGAAATTTTCCTGTGCATACGGGGAACGATTCGGAGTGATTCTGAATCCGCCTCTTTATGATATGAACTGGTTCATGGGTAAATGTGATTCTATCCGCGGTGGAGGAGTACGCCGGTTTATAAACTCGATCGGAACACTTGGCGGGGGCAACCACTTTGTGGAGATTGGCATTTCAGAACAGGGTGATTACTGGCTGACAGTTCATACCGGCAGCCGCAATTTCGGAAAATGCATCTGTGAATACTGGCAGGGGATGGCCGCAAAACGCTTTTTAAAAGAGAGCAAGAATGATGCTGCCGCCGAAATCGCCCGGCTTCGCAGTGAAATAAAGGATAAAAAAGTTCTCTATGAGAAGATAAAGGAGCTGAAGGCAAAAAAGAAAAACCCCGGAATCAACTTGAAGGGCTGCGAATGGCTCGAGGGAAATGAAGCTTCGGGTTATCTTTTTGACATGATTTTTTCCCAGGTATATGCAGAAGTAAATCGAAGGTGTATTGGTGAAATAATTTGCGGCATTCTGGACCTTTCACCTTTTGAAAAAATCGAAACTGTCCACAATTATATCGATTTCAGGGATTTAATAATTCGTAAAGGGGCCGTAAGGTCTTATTGCGGTGAGGAGATGATAATCCCCTTTAATATGAGGGATGGAATATTGATTTGTGAAGGAAAATCTAATCCGCAATGGAACTTCTCAGCTCCTCATGGCGCAGGAAGAGTGATGAGCCGGGGGCAGGCAAAAAGGGAAATCAATCTCGAAGAGTTTAAAAATCAGATGAAGGGAATTTATTCTACTTCGGTGGGATCCGGGACCATTGATGAGGCCCCTGATGCATATAAACCAGCCAGGTTTATTGAAGAGGCAATCAAGCCTACTGCCTCTATCATAGGGAGAATCAGGCCAGTGCTTAATATGAAAGATTCTCAGGGGGGAAGTGAATAGAGGAGAGCAGTGTTTCCCTTTTCTCCTCATTGACTATCGTATTCTGCCGACAGCATCAGAAATTGGCAACAAGTCCAGTCCTGAACGCTCCTGTCTTTGGCTGATAAGTCAGATAGGGTACCATTTCCATGGAACGCCGTGACTCCTCATCAGGGTCGTTGGCGTCGCTGATCATGTTTTTGCCTCTTACCAGATTGATTATTCCAACTGCCAGGCAGGGGGCGCCGATTGGCAATGCAAACAGACCCGGGTTTAAGTAAAAATCGCGTCTGTAATACCCGTCACTTGTGCTTCCAAGCGGAATACCGAACATTTCCGGATCGGCCATAAACAAGCCGGTGTAAATAAGTGCCCCACCCGTAAACACAGCCCCGACACTCAGAAGTGCAGCGCCAACAGCTTTTTTTGATTTGCCTTTTTTAATAAGATCGTTTTTGTCCAATTTGCTGTCCTCTTCAGAGGAATAGGTAGTGTATCTTTATTTCTGTAAATTTAATTTCTATTCTTTGAATTATCGGGAGTTGATTTTCTCCTAAGGATAGAAGACCTCCCCTAGAGCAT
>JAAYYB010000034.1 GCA_012515615.1 Fibrobacter sp. | reverse complement strand
TTAAAGAGGTGGGCAGTCATATTTCAGTCCGTAGTGGTGCAGAGGCCTGGGATGTGTTGATATCCATGAACAAACCTTTTCGATACGGCTCATATACTTTCTATCAGGCATCCTTTTCTCATCATGAAGAAAAAGAAGTAATCAACCTGTCCGTTGTTTACAATCCTCATCGTTTGTACCCTTATGTTGCAAGCCTGTTTATGATTGGAGGTTTTCTTTTACACTTTATCATGATTGTCATAAGTAAAAAAATCGGACCTGAATACGGTAAAAGTGGAAAAGAAATCGATTATGCGTAACTTTAGCCTGTTAAAATCCGCATTGTTTTTCCTGTTGATCTCTGGATTTGTCCTCTCAGGATCAGGTAAAACTATTGATATCCGTGGCGCTGAAAAAATAGCGGTCCTGGATGACGGACGCAAAATGCCTCTTCACTCATATGCACGAAAAAAACTCATTCAGATTTCTGGGCGCAGTAAAATCGGCAGTATGAGCTCAATGGAATGGTTTTTAAAGCTCATGTGCAACCCCGGAGCCCTCGATACGGTCAGTGTTTTTAGAATCATGAATCCGGAAACTGTTGATGCACTTGGAATAAAGGGACCCTATAAACGTCGATACAGTTATTCTGAGCTTTACTATTCTCTTGATAGGTGTCAGCAGATTGCGACATCGTCGTCAAAGAAGAAATATTCGGAAATGCAGCCTTTTGAACGGGAAATTCTGCAGATCTGGAATAATTTACAGGAGTATAATTCAATAGGTGCTGTTTTCAGTGCATTTGATCCGAGGCTTGAGTTATTTACTCTTCAGGATACCGCTCTTGCATCATCACTGAATGTTCAACCGAACAGGTCTTACTCTTTCACCGACATGATTCGACTGTCCGCGATTTTTTCAGCACGATTGGAAAATATCAGAACCAAAAATCTCGATTCCTTAACTGGAGGAGAAAAGGAGTTGCTGCATCTGGTAAGGACCATGCATGATATCGGTTCTCAAATGCAGAAAACGCCTCCTTGTTTTATCTCTGTAACAGAAAATGGAAATGAGGAGTGGTACAGTGTCTGGGGATATCTGAATAAATCCGGTAATTCTGCACTGAAGGATAAACGGGTTTTGTCACTTCTTCAGCTTAAAGATGCCTATCTTGCCCAAGACCCCGAATCCTTTAATGACGCAATTGCCTTTTTAACTTCTGCAAAGTATCAGGGTTATCCTCACCCCGGGCTGGAAGTTCTCTATAATAAGTTGAACCCTTTTTTCTGGGCCAGAATCTTACTTGCCCTTGCAGCCGTAATCACTCTGCTAAATCTGTTCTACGGCCGTAAATGGTCTGCTGTCAGTAGCTCTTTACTGATTGGAGCCGGCTTTGTTATGCAGACCATTGGTTTGTTTTTAAGAGTTTTCATTCAGATGCGCCCCCCGCTGGCGAGCCTTTATGAAACTTTTGTAGTTGTCTCATGGATAATTGTGATACTTGGAATTGGACTGGATATTTTCCAGAAACGCAATCTTGGAAAAGTGATCGCTTCATTGGGTGGATTTCTATTTCTGGTAATATCGGGCAGGTACGCCGTAAATGGTGATACCTTTGGAGTGATAGCCGCGGTGCTGAATTCCGGTTTCTGGCTTACTATTCACATCGTGACAATTTCAATCGGATATGCCGGATTTCTTATCTCCGGACTGCTGGGACATCTTTATCTTGTACAGATATTATTAAGAATAAAAGAGAACGTGGTGAAATCGACTTTCCAGGCTGTTTATGTATTCATGCTTTTAGGGTTAGCCTTCACAGTAACAGGGACGGTTCTTGGTGGCATGTGGGCGGACCAGGCCTGGGGAAGATTCTGGGGATGGGATCCAAAAGAAAATGGCGCTTTGCTTATCATTTTGTGGGGCTCTGCGGTAATTCACGCCAGGAGAGGAAAGCTCATAGGGCCTGCGGGAACATCAGTTTGTGCTGTCATAGGAATTCTTATTGTAATGTTTGCCTGGATAGGAGTAAACCTGCTGGGCATCGGGCTGCACTCTTATGGCTTTACTCATTCAGGATTAAACCTGCTTATTATCATGGTCGTATTTGAAACATTGTTTTTAGTCTGTTCCGGTTTTCTTGCCTACAAATTACGTCTCGGACATCTTTTCTTGTCCGACCCGTACCGGTTCCAAATAATCATAAAATTGAAGGGCTTGATACAGAAAAATTGAATATCAGGGTAAACGAAAAATTTCCAGAAAAAAGATAGGTATGTTGAAGTTATGTTCAACGAAAAATATTCAAAAAATACTTGATATAAATCGGTTTAATCACCGATATACCTTATATTATATGTTTAGGAATAAGATGTTTAACAATGAATAAAACTAATTGCCATTTAAACCGATGAGGGGCTGATATGATTAAAAAAACGTGTAGAATTCTGAGTTGTGTAGCTATTCTGGGAACTTGTTCTGCTTTTCCAGTATCGGCTCTGGAAAATGGTCTCGCCAGAACACCGCCGATGGGTTGGAACAGCTGGAACTGTTTCGGACCTAATATTGATGAGACTAAGATCAAGGGTGTCGCCGATGCGATGGTCTCCAGCGGCCTGCGGGATGCCGGCTATATCTACCTCAATCTCGACGACAACTGGATGGCCAAGTCACGTGATGCAAATGGAAATCTCCAGGGAGATCCCACGCGATTCCCCAATGGAATGAAAGCATTGGGGGATTACATTCACTCAAAAGGCCTGAAGTTTGGCATTTATGGTGATCGTGGTACGGTTACATGCTATTTCCGGGACAACTTCAGGGAACTCACAACACAAAGCGGAAGCATCGGGAAAGAAGTACAGGATGCAAAAACGTTTGCCTCCTGGGGAGTTGATTACCTGAAGTATGACAATTGCGAAGTCGGCTACGCAGCCCCCGCTGCAACGATGCAGAAAGATTATACAACCATGAGGGATGCACTTTTAAACTCTGGACGCGATATTGTCTTCAGTATCTGCGCCTGGGAATTTAAAGATTGGATGCCTGAGGTCGGGAATTTGTGGCGCACCACCACCGATATCCTCAACCACTGGAAAAAAGAGGGCGGCGACTGGTCGTGGGGCATACTTGACATTGTAGACCTCAATGAAAAATATGCTCAGCACGCCAAGCCTGGCGCATGGAATGACCCCGACATGCTGCAGGTTGGTAATTTCGGCGGCAATCGTGCCCCGACCGCGACAGAGTATCGTTCACACATGAGTCTCTGGTGCATTATGGCTGCACCAATTATTATGGGCAATGATATCAGAAACATGAATCAGGCTACAAAAGATATACTCCTGAACAAAGAGGTCATCGCGGTCAATCAGGATTCGGCAGGCATTCAGGGTAGAAGAATCAAGTCGACCAATGGTCTTGAAGTATGGTCAAAACCGCTCGGGTCCAATAACAGTACCGTCAGAGCGGTAGCGCTTTTCAACAGAAACGGTTCCGCGGCGGATATTACTGTCAACTTTTCCGACATCGGTCTTTCCGGAGAAGTATATGTGCGCGACCTCTGGGCAAAAGCCGATCGTGGAGCATTTACCGGTTCCTACACCATGAGTGTAGCCTCACACGAAACCGCCATGCTGAAAATTTCCGGAGAACCACCGGAACCGATTTCTGCTTTCACAAAAATTGAAGCAGAGAGATACTCTCTTCAGTCCGGGATTGAGACCGAGACCTGCTCTGAGGGGGGGGAGAATATCGGGTTTATCCAGGATGGTGACTATGTTGTTTACAACGATGTTGAATTTGGAGAAGGTGCCGAGAGCTTTACAGCCAGAGTTTCATGTGCCGGCAGCGGCGCCACTATTGAAATACGGCTCGACAGTCCTACGGGTACACTTATGGGTTCCTGCGCCGTTACTTCTACCGGCGACTGGCAGACATGGACTGATGTCAGCTGCAATCTAACCAAAGTAAGCGGAAAGCATAAACTGTATCTGGTGTTTAAAGGTACGGATGACTACCTGGTAAATGTAAACTGGTTTCAGTTTACAGAAGGGGTTGTGGGGACAATAAGCCGTTTAAACAGGTCTGGAACCATCAAGTTCAAGACAGAAATGTTAAACAGAAATATAGTAATCAAACCCTCGGGAAATCACTTTAGATTCAGTGCATCGGTTTATATGCCCGATGGAAAACTGGTGACAAGTAAGAGCAGTATTGCCGGTAATGTTACCATTCCGGTAAAAAGCAAGGGGATTTATCTGGTAGATATCAACTGTAATGGGCATGTTGAGAAGAAAACGCTTACATGCTTCTGAAATTTTGAATAATTCCGGTTTTGTAAATGCGGGGTGTTGCAGTCTGCCGCTCCGCAAAAAAATCGGTCGGGCAGTTTATTTGTTTCCATACAACCGGGCAAGTATTCAGTTCTACTCAGTGTATGACACCGGAATGGATGCGGCCCTGGAAAATTAAGGGTCTAAAGGAGAATAAAATGAAGTGTAAAGGTATTTCCAGAGTATCTTTCGGGATTGTTGCACTGAGTGTCTGGGTGATGGGAAGTAGTGTGGATGCTGCTGAGCCGAGGACGCCGCTCATGGGATGGGCGAGCTGGAATGTGTTTTATCATGATATCAACGAGACAAAAATCAAGGCACAGGCTGATGCGATGGTCTCATCGGGATTGGCCGATGCCGGGTACCGCTATATCAACATCGATGATGGATTCTGGGACAAGCGCAACCCGGACGGGTCGCTTAGAATAAATTCCCAGAAATTCCCCTCAGGGTTTAAAAGCCTGGTTGATTATATCCACTCAAAAGGTTTGAAAGCCGGTTTTTACTCTGATGCGGGGGACTGGACCTGCGGGGCCGTGCATGGTGGTGAGACTACAGGTGAAGGTGTAGGGCTTTACCAGCACGAACAACAGGACATCGATCTGGCGTTTAAGACCTGGGGATTTGATTACATCAAAGTAGACTACTGCGGAGCCGCAAGACATCTTCATCTGGATGAACAAACTCAATATACAAAAATTCGGGATGCTATTGACGCAACAGGAATTTCAGATATCATCTATAATGTTTGCAGGTGGCAATTCCCCGGTGCATGGGTCTGCACTGTCGGAAACTCCTGGAGAATAGCCGATGATATCGCCGCCAACTGGAGTTCTGTGATCAGGATTCTTGATCTCAACACATATCTTTCGGGTTTTTCAAGTCCCGGTCATTATAATGACATGGATATGCTTGAAGTAGGGCATGGACTTCCACTGGTAGAGGATCAGAGTCATTTTGCTTTGTGGTGCATTTTATCTTCACCGCTTGTGCTTGGGAACGATCTTACAAAAATGAGCACACAAACACTTAATCTGCTCAAGAATGAGGAGGCTATTGCCATCAATCAGGATACATCAGGTCTTCAGGCGCACCTTATAAGTGACGATGGTAACGGGGGACAGGTCTGGGGCAGGCGACTCCATAATCTGACCAGTAATGAACGGGCTGTGGTATTATTTAACCGCTCTTCAGCATCTCGTACTATTAAAGTTCAATGGAAAGATCTTGATCTGGAAGGCTCTGCAACTGTCAGGGATATTCTCAATAAAAAGGATCTGGGTTCATTTCAAACTGAATTTTCCAGCTCTGTGCCATCCCATGGGGTTGTTTTCGCTAAAGTAACAGGGTCCAGCTCACGGCTTCAGGAGGTTTTCGAGGCTGAAAATGCCTGGATGAACAATTTCAATTTGACCGTTAATAACCAGATTGTGGCAAACCAGGCCAAACCAGCAAAAGATGCAAAATGTTCCGGAGGAGCCAAGGTGGGTTATCTGGGGAACAGCGCATCAAATTATCTGGATTTTAAAAGAATCTGGGCTGATGCCGAGGGGATTTACAAGTTATCAATTATCTATATAACAGGGGATAATCGTTCCATGACGGTCAGTGTAAACGGTCGGGACACCTTGTTGCAGAACTTGAATTCGGGATCATTTACAGAAAGCGATTCGGTCGTTTTTTCTGTCAATCTCAAAAAAGGTCTCAATACTGTGAGACTCTCAAATTCATCAGGATATCTTCCGGATATTGATGCAATCAGGATAAATACAAACAGCGGTATAACAAAAGCCTCCATGTTGGGCCTGGGGAAGGGGCAGAAAAAACTGGATTTGCTGATCAAAAACGGTTATCTGACAGTTATGAGCGATGAAAATATTCGCAGTGTACATATATATGATGCTTCAGGAAAGTTAATACATAGTTCAAAAGATAAAGTTATTTCTATCAACGGACTCAAGCCGGGGGCCTATTTCTTAGAGGCGAATTCAATTGCCTGTAAAACTGTAAAACAGTTTGTCAAGCAGTAAAAAATTCCATACCGGACAGCATGACTTAACATGAATAAGAAATATTAATTATAATCACAGCCAAAGGGGTAGTAAAATGAAATTGTTGATTGCGTTACCATTTGTACTGCTTTTCAGTACAGCTTTACTGGCAGACAACCCGGTTATTCAGAACTTATATTCTGCGGATCCTGCTCCGATGGTATATGGTGACAAGGTTTATTTATATACCAGTCACGATGATGATGTAACCGAGAACAATTTTTTTACCATGAGGGATTGGCTGTGTTACTCTTCTTCTGATATGGTTAACTGGACCGATCATGGAATTGTAGCATCTCTTAAAATGTTCAACTGGATAAATGTCAATAATGGAGGATGGGCTCCGCAATGTATTGAACGCGACGGTAAGTTTTATCTTTACGTTCCTATACAGGGAAAGGGAATAGGGGTTCTGGTAGCTGACAGTCCAACCGGACCGTTCAAAGATCCTATTAACAAAGCGCTGGTCTTTAAAAGCTGGGATGACATCGATCCTACAGCTTTTGTCGACAGTGATGGGCAGGCGTACCTCTACTGGGGTAACCCCGGGCTGTGGTATGTAAAACTTAATGAAAATATGACCTCATACTCAGGGAATATAGAAACTATACAATTCACAGATCAAAGCTTTGGGAAACGCTCCGGGGCAGCTGATGCCAAAAGGCCCTGCACTTATGAGGAAGGCCCCTGGTTTTATAAAAGAAACAATCTGTATTATATGATATTTGCCGGTGGCCCTTTACCCGAACATATCGGTTACTCCACAAGCAGCGGCCCTACAGGTCCCTGGACCTACAAAGGCATCATCATGACCAGTCAGCAGGGATTTGCCTTTACGAATCATGCAGGAGTCTGTGATTTCAAGGATAATTCCTACATTTTTTATCACAATCAAAAATTGTCAAACAGCGGCTACAAACGTTCCGTATGTGTTGAGCAGTTTACATACGGAAACGATGGCTCAATTCCATCAATCACCGCGACTCAAAACGGCCCCAACCAGATCGGTTCTCTCAATCCCTATGATACTATCCAGGCTGAGACAATCTGCTGGGGTCAGGGAGTTGAGACAGAGGTTTGCTCTGATGGCGGAATGAATGTCGGCAATATTGAAAATGGCGATTACATAAAAGTAAAGGGAGTTGATTTTGGTGCCGGTGCTGATTCCTTTGAAGCTAAAGTGGCTTCCAACACCAGCGGGGGAAAGATTGAGCTTCGCCTGGGAAGTGCAACAGGAACACTGGTAGGAACCTGTGGTGTCGAAGGTACGGGT
>JAAYYB010000397.1 GCA_012515615.1 Fibrobacter sp. | reverse complement strand
ATTCTTTGAGTTCATCAATATTCTTTGCGTCTTCTTCAGTAGCGATTTTGTCAACGATATCTGCAGGGATGAATTCTTTGACTTTTTCTTTAACTTCTTTAGGTACCCAAACAATACGGTTCCATCCACCGTCTGCTGCAAAGAACTTTGAGCTCCTCATGTACTCAATCGACATTCCGTGGAAGCCGTCAATTTGTCGTCCTCCTGCTGTTGAGTCTGCAAGGGTGCTGAATGGTAATCCGTTTACTGCTGCACCTTTGAAGTTTCTTTGGACTATGCCTAATCCGTCAACTTCAGGTATGTAGAAGGCTACTGCTTCAAAGCAGCCACATGAAGTGTGTGGATGATCAAAAGCTGTATAGAGCCAAACCTGGTTGACTTCGCCCATGCTGTGTTTTTTAGCTGCTTCGTTAGCACCGCTGAATTCGCCTTTTTCTTCGTTGATTATTTCGCCTCGTGGAATCGCAAATATTGGGCCTTTAGGATCTATGCTTGCAGAAGCTTTTCCGTCAAACCAACTGATGGCACCACAGTTACTATATCTCTGCGGGGTAATTACACAGACGTGGCTTGGTGCAAATGACTGGCAGAGTACACAACCATAGAAGGTGTCTACTTCTGAATCTTTTAGGCCACGAGCTTTTGCGTCGCGTGCCTCATATTCGCCCATAGCTTTTGGAAGCATCTCATCTAGTTTGGCTGGGTCAGTTATGAAGGTAATTTGGATTTTTTCGATTATAGATAGTTCACTCTTGAATAGTCTGTAGAGTACTTTGCCGATTAATTCAAAGCTGTTTAGGCCTTTTTGGAATGATTTTTTGCCTATACGTATCCAGATGTCATAGCGCTGGTTTAAGTGCATGAAACCTTCAATGTAGTTTAAGTAACCGTGAATGCGTCTTTCAATGACACCTTCAAGGCCAGCATCGAGTGTTGCACCTGCAGCTTCAATCAGAATTCCAAATGGGTGTGCAGCGCCTTCTTTCAAGTCTTTTAGGTCTGGACCGACTATGGTTACTTTTCCATCTTCGATCTGGTCGAGGGGTTTTACTTTTGCTAATTCAAACTTTTGTTTAACAGTTGGTCCGCCGAGTTCAACTTGCATGTCGTTTCTTCGGATACGTTCGCCTTCGTAGATTACGCCAACTTCAACCGGGATGTCTTTAAACATTGACATTCTTAATTTCCTCCTTCATTAAATTTTGAGGTCATTACTTTAAGGTTTGAAGCCCACTCTGTTAGGCTTGCATTTGGGAAAGACCAGCTTGCATGTACATGGTACATGTTGTCTAGGGTCATGGTTTTTAGCTCTGGAGCAAAATGTTTCAGACCGGAAAGTATCAAAGATTCCATGTAGTAGGGTAAGCCGACAAATATTACTAGGTCAGGATGGCCTTTACCGTCAAGTCCCTGCCAATCTGGATCAACAACTCTGTTGCCGATGTCAGTTGCAGGCATGAAAGCTGCTGGTTGGTAGCCTCTTTTTACAAATTCACCTACTATGTGAGCTGTTGCGACAACTGGAACTTTGGATGCTTTAGCAAGATCAACTATGAAGTCGATTGCAGGTTTTCCTTCCATGCATCTAGAGACCACGTTGCTCCCCACAATAAGTAGGGGACGCGCGGCTCTTTTGATCAT
>JAAYYB010000033.1 GCA_012515615.1 Fibrobacter sp. | reverse complement strand
GTGTCTTTGGCAGCCAGGACCGACCGGGATTTAATTTCCATACCGACAACGCCCGCCGGTGATTCAAAAAGAATGTCCACTTCCAGGCCGGAGCGTGTCCGATAGAAATATAAATCGCCATCGCGGGCCATCGTTTTCATCCACTTGACAAGTTCACCGACAACCATGGATTCGTAGAGCTCGCCTGTCACAACTTCCTTTACACCGGTCAAATGCCGTATCAGACCGACATCAAGCCAGTAGGTCTTGGGCGTCTTGATCACCGCGCTGGTCAGATTGACATGATAAGGCGGCAAGAGCCAGGTTTGATAAGAAAGCCGAAGGTATTCAAGGTAGCGCCGCGCCGTATCAATGCTGACTGCAGCATCCCTGGCCAATTCCGCATAGTTTAATAAACAGCCGGAGCGAAGCGCGGCCAGGCGCTGAAACTTTCTAAACGGCAACAGATCATCCAACCGGACAAGATCGGCGACATCCCGTTCAAGATAGGTATATTCATAATCTTTGAGCCACTGAGACCGCTCCGATGCATCCAACGGCAGCAAAGCAGGCATCCCACCCCACTGCAGGAGGTAGTCCTGCGCGTTTCTACGCCACGCATCTTCTTCGGCCAACAAAACAGAAGGTTGATTTCCGAAAATATCGTCGAAGGCCATCGGGGAAAAAACATCATCAACCAGAGGCAATGTTTCGGGGGCTGTGGTCTTATTATTAAAGATCTCGCACATCATGAGCGGCCAAAGCTCAAAGATTGAAACGCGGCCGGCCAATGTTTCCCGTATCTTTTTTAAAAGAAGAATCTGGCTGGACCCCAGTAAAACAGAAAAAGTAAGCGCCCCCTCATCAAACGCGTATTTTATTTTATCAAAGATGACAGGTTCTTTTTGAGCTTCATCGAGCACGGCGTGCCCGATGTCCTTCGCCCACAGGGATGAGGAGACTTGACGAATCGCCTCGCGATTTTCCGGAGCATCCAGATTAATATAACGTAAATCCGGATATTTACTCTTGGCAAGGGTTGTCTTTCCGGTCTGACGCGCGCCGGTCAAAAGCAGCAAGCGTCTCTTGCCGGATTCGGGAATCCTGTCGTTTATCATTCTATATAGCTGTATATTATCGCTCATTGTCGTAATATTTACAGCATAATGACATGATTGTCAAGATAATCCATCAGATTAAGGTTTGCCGATTCCCTTGAACTCCTCCATCGTCGCCTGTCCCGGCTGGTTGATCCCTTCGCGCTTAAATATTTTCGAAATAGTCAAAAAAATTATTTTTATATCCAGCCAAAGAGATTGATTGTCAACGTACCAAACATCCAGTTTGAACTTTTCTTCCCATGTAATGGCGTTGCGGCCGTTGACCTGCGCCCAGCCTGTGATGCCTGGTTTAACTTCGTGTCGCCTCGCCTGTTCGGGAGTATAGCGATCCAGATATTGCGTCAAAAGCGGCCGAGGCCCCACCAAGCTCATATCGCCCTTCAGCACATTGAACAATTCCGGCAATTCATCCAAACTGGTGCCTCTTAAGAAACATCCGAAACCTGTGAGGCGTATAGCATCGGGCAATAAATTTCCTTTCACATCCCGTGCCTCCGTCATTGTCCGGAACTTATACATTTCAAATGGCCGTGCCTTAAAACCGGGCCTATTCTGAACGAAAAAAATAGGCGCACCAATCTTTATGCGTACAATCAGTGAGATGATGACACAAACAGGCAATAAAACAACCATAGCCAGAATTGTTAATATTAAATCAAATATTCGTTTAATCCTCATGCAGAATTAACCGTTCCTTCTTCTAGAGGCATCCTGCACTAGAGAAGACATTAGCGCTTCAAACTGATCAACGCCTTTATCAAATGACAAATTCTGCAGGTAATATTGATGACCGGCCTGGCCCATCTTTCTTCTGGCTTCCGGACCTGCATTAATCAATTTTTTTAGTGCTTCCATGAGCGATGCCGGATCGTCCGGTTCACAGAGAACTCCCGCACCCGCATTATCGACTAACGCCGCAGAATCCCCGCGAACAGCCATAATCAATGGTTTACCCATGAAAAGATAACTTTGCGTTTTTGACGGAATAGTAATCCTGAACAGCGGATAGTCTTTTAGATGAACCATTAGCGCGTCAGCCATATCATATATTTTCTCCATTTCCTCAATCGGCCGCCGAGGCAAAAATAAAACATTCTTCAGCTTCATTTCCGCCGCAAGATGCTCCAATCTTTTTCGGTCGGCGCCATCCCCGATTAGTGCAAATTCAACATTTGGCAAAGATTTTTGGCAAAGATCCGCGCACTTGAGCAGTGTATCGAGTCCCTGAACAACACCCATTGCTCCCGCATACAATACAATAAACTTCTCCGACGTTTTGTGTTCTTTTGCGGAGGCGGACGATTTCTTCCTCAAACTATTCTCATCACACCAATTATAAATCACACGGATACTACCCGAGTTAATTCCTCGCCCCGTCAAATGAGCCTTAAAACCTGGAGATAAAACAACCAACTTATCCGCACTACGATAGACCCAGTTACAAAGGTGTGTCAGAAAATTCAAGGCTTTCTTATTGCCGATCATGCCTGATCCGGCAACAGATTCAGGCCACAAATCCTGCACATCAAAAAGCACCTTGGAACCATAGATGAAACGAATTAAAAAGGCCGGTAAACCCAGCGTAACCAGGTTATAGACATAAATAACATCCGGTTTTTTAACCAGCCAGATGCCCATCAGTAAAGCGGACAAAGAAAAACTCACATAATTGGCAATCCTGCGAAACGCTGATTTATCATGACTGGGATAAAGCGGCACGCGATGAACGGTTACACCATCCATCACGTCCTTCTGGTAAAAACGTATTCTATATCCGGGATACAATTCTCCCCCCGGATAATTCGGGAATCCTGTGAGCACCTCCACATCATGCCCTTTTTCTGCCAACGCTTTTGCAAAAGGCAAGCCTTTGAAAAAGTTTTCCGGCTGAAACCACTGGGTAAGAAAAAGAATGCGCATAGTAAATCCAGAGATCAGGGGCCAGAAGTAAGAGATCAGCAGTTGAACCTGGATTGCTGAGCTCTGACCTCTGACCACAGACTTCTATTTATTCCACACCACCCGATTGACATAGTCCGTATAGCTTAAAATGATGCGGGCAACTTTTTCGGAAACGTTGGGGACGTTGTAATCTTCAACAAGCTTTAAAATTCGCTGTTCACCACGCGGCTGCTTTTCAAGAACGGCCAGGGCTTCCTTGATTCGTGCCCAGGACAAACCGACCATCATGACCGAACCTTCTTCCATTCCTTCGGGCCGCTCGTGCGCTTGGCGGATGTTAAGAGCGGGAAAGTTTAAAATTGAAGATTCTTCCGTAATCGTACCGCTGTCGGAAAGAACAGCCTTGGCATTCATTTGAAGATTCACGTAATCACTCAAGCCGAAAGGTTTATTCATTTCAACCAAGTTCGGAAGATTAATCTTTGCCTGTTCGATGCGTTTTCGTGTGCGCGGATGCGTGGTCATGATCACCCGCTTGCCGAATGTATCGGCCAACCCTTTGAGCATTTCGATTAATCCACGGAAATTGTCTTCACTGTCCACATTTTCTTCCCGATGACAGCTCACCACAAAATAATCCAGCTCTTTCAGGCCCAGCCGGCATCTGATTTCTGACCTCTGTATTTTCGGCATGTAATGATGCAGCACTTCAAACATTGGACTGCCTGTCTTTATAACGCGCTCCGGTGGCAAACCTTCACGTAAAAGATATTCGCGGCTGATTGCGCTGTAAGGCATATTTATATCACTGATATGATCCACGATCTTGCGGTTGATCTCTTCCGGTACGCGCTGATCGAAGCAGCGGTTGCCTGCCTCCATGTGAAATACCGGAATTTTCCTGCGCTTGGCGGCATAGGCGGCCAAACAGCTGTTGGTGTCGCCCAGTATCAAAACTGCGTCCGGCCTAATTTGAGCCAAAGCATCATCAGCTCGGCTTATCACCAAACCTGCGGTTTCGGCACCGTTCTTCCCCGCCGCATCGAGAAAATAGTCCGGTTTGCGGATTTCCAAATCATCAAAGAAAATTTGATTCAGTTCGAAGTCATAATTCTGCCCCGTATGAACAATCACATGACCGACACAGCGATCCAGCGCCGCCATCACACGCGACAATCTAATAATCTCAGGTCGAGTTCCGATAATCGTTGCTACTTTCATAGAACCTCCAGGGAATTGTAACGAGTGACCAGTGACAGGTAACGCGACATCCGTTGCGAGCGCATCACGTTTATAGCCGTTCGGCAGTGCTGCAATAATCCAAAAAGCATGCGTCTTATTGTATCGAGTTTTGGTAGCATTTCATCGCCTTGTTCTTTCAAACAATAAGAAAGGCGTATCGCAATTATGAAATGAGTTTCCGGCGCAGAGAGAGAACCTATTGATATATGAATAAATTGATAGAATTCCTTTTTTATTTGGCGATCGGCACCTTCAGCGATATTCGTGGGAATCGATACAGCCGCACGTCTCATCTGAGGAACTAAGCCATAAATCTTTTCTTTCGGAAAGGATTTGGTAATTTGATATACGTCAACTAAAAGCTCAATGGCCCGCTGCCAAACAGCAAGATCCTTATGGGTTCTTATTTTATTTCCGTCCGTCATTTATTTCTTGTTACTCGTTACTCATTACTTATCATAAGTTATTCGTCACTTATCACTTATCACACGTTACTTACTCACACTTCCTCAAAGTACGTATCCGGCTGCTCCGGATCAAAAACCTGATTTGCCCAGAACAGAGTTACCAAATCACTATTCCCCACATTTTCAATTGAATGCGTGTATCCCGGCGGAATATCCACCACTCGAAATTCAGTCCCACTAATCCGATATTCAATGACCTCTGACTTCTGACCTCCGATCTCTGATCTCTGAGTTCTGCCCACTGATCTGTGCCCGCTGATTTCCTCCCCTATCTTTCTAAACCTGACAATTGCTTCCCCTTCCACAACCAGAAACTTTTCAGTTTTCGTATGGTGATAATGATTGCCGCGCGTAATGCCGGGCTTTGTGCGGGACACAAAAATTTGCCCGAAAGAAGGCGATTTCAGGAATTCAGCCAGACAACCGCGATTGTCGGTTTTGATATCCAAACCATAAGAAAAATTAGTTTCCTCCAGATAAGAAAGGTATGTTGCATAAAGCCGGTAAACGAAAGGATCGTCAAATGCGGGGACCTGTAAAGTTGACCGCGAATTCTTAAATGTGTTTATCGTATCGACCAGTTCACCAAGCGTGATTTTTAATGATGGCGTAACATCAGCGAATGCCGACCCTTGCGATGGCACAAAGTGCGCCTGTGACGTTATGATTTCGGCCGCTTCCATCATGGCCGCACAGACGTCATCTACATAAACCAGATGGACTTCATTGGCGCGACTGGAAACAGTAATAGGCAGATCACGGGCAATATTGTGACAAAACGTCGCCACTGCAGAATTGTAATTCGGCCGACACCATTTTCCAAAAACATTTTTCAAGCGAAAGATCACAACGCGGGCATCTGTTTCTTCCGCAAATTTTAATAAAACGTTTTCCGCTTCGCGCTTGCTTGTACCGTACGGATTATCCAGCACAGCCTGTATTGAAGAAGACAAGATGATCAACGGTTTACGGTCCATAGCCCGTAAGGTATCGCAAATATCTTGCGTAAATCCGGTATTTCCTGCCGCGAAATCTTCCGGCTTCTCAGGGCGGTTTACACCCGCCAGATGAAAAATAACATTCGCTGTTGCGAGCCCCGCATCCAGCGCGGATTTCGGGTCCCCCAAATCATATCCAAGAACCTCGACATTGTTTTGCCTGCCCAGCATCACAACCAGATTCTGCCCAACAAACCCCTTAGCACCCGTCACAAATACTTTCATCTCTTCTTTCCCGTCACTCATCACTGATCTCGCGCTATTCTTTCCTACCTGCCACCCTTTGATTTCTGGCCTCTGATCTCTGTCTTTCCCCTATCGCCTCTCGCTTATCGCCTATATTTTTACTCATTACCCGTCACTTCTCTACCTTCTCGCCTTTAAGTGCCTTTTGAATTATCTCCAACTTAAGCAAAAGCTTGACCATCCCATCAACATCCAGTCTTGCCGTATTATGCGAATTATAGTCTTCTTTAGCCGAAACCTCTTCCTGACCTTCAACGAAATAGCAGTTATAGTTCAGATCGCGTACATCAGCCGGAACACGGAAATAATCTCCCATATCTTCAGCTTTGGCCATTTCTTCGCGATTCAAAAGTGTTTCGTATAATTTCTCACCGTGGCGTGTACCGATAATGCGAACTTCATTTGTTGCATTGAACAGCTTGAGCAGCGCTCCGGCCAGAACCCCAATCGTGGCAGCAGGTGCTTTCTGAACAAAAATATCCCCGGGATTGCCATTTTGAAAAGCATACAAAACCAGATCAACGGCATCATCAATGGTCATCATAAAACGCGTCATGTTCGGGTCCGTCAACGTCAGTGGCGCGCCGGCCTGAATCTGGTGAAGAAACAGTGGAATGACCGAGCCTCGTGAAGCCATCACGTTACCGTAACGCGTTCCGCAGAAAATGGTTTTCTTGTCGCCATACATTCGCGCCTTGGCAATCATCAGCTTCTCCATCATCGCCTTGGAGATCCCCATTGCATTAATGGGATAAACCGCTTTATCCGTACTGAGCACAATGACATTTTTAACCTGACAGGCCAGCGCCGCGTTCATTACGTTTTCCGCGCCCAGATCATTGGTCCGTATCGCTTCGATGGGAAAGAATTCACAGGAAGGCACCTGTTTGAGCGCCGCAGCGTGAAAAACATAATCCACATCCTGCATTGCAGGTATGATGCTGTCGTAATTGCGAACATCCCCAATGAAAAATTTTACCTTAGGATTGGCCAGCGCAATACGCAGATCTTCCTGTTTCTTTTCATCGCGGCTGAAAATTCGTATCTCTTTGATTTCCGTCTCTAAGAATCTTCTCAGCACCGCATTCCCGAAGGTGCCGGTTCCACCGGTGATTAATAAAGTTTTATTTCTGAACATAAGCTACCTTTCTATTTTAAAAACAGGACTTACATTTGCAAAGAAACGGATGAAGGATGAATGATACTATTAATAATTAAGCAGTAGAGTGGTTTTCAAACACGCTTGAAAGCAAGTCCAAGATTTTCTTGCATTGTGTTCTTGCATTTTTATTTTGCATTACAAATTGTCTACCTTGCGCGCCTAACCTCTGTCTTTCTTCAAACGAAAGTTCACATACTTCTATCATTTTTTCACGCAGATCTCTGACGGCATTGCCATCCACACATTGAATATAGTCATAGTATTCTAATGGTATGCCATCCAGTCTATAAGCAATAACCGGACGCCCAGCCGCTAAATATTCCATGATCTTTGACGGGAACGAATACTTGGTATATTCGCCAATATTCTGCCGTGGATTCACCAATACAGAAGCCTGACTTTGCAACTCATATATTTTATTTTTCGGGCAATAACCAAAATATTTAATTCTCTTGTCCACAGACAAGCATTTACATATTGTGTCTTCATAATCACCACTACCGCATAACCATAACTCATAATTCGTATCATCAATTCCCATAAAAGCTTTCACGAGATTATCAATTCCGTATATATCTGTAAGCACACCAGCATACATAATAATATTTTTTGAGTTTCGTTGAATTTCTCTAAAGGGAACATTTGAACTGGCAATACCTTCAATAACCACATATGAAGCATCTGGTATATTTAAAGGATATTTCATGTGTTTTGTTAATAGTGCATAGCAGTTCATTTTTTGAATTTCATGCAATTGCACTTTGCCAATAAATCGCCTTAATAATTTCATTAATCCTTTATCTTTTTTATTATAACCAAATTGGTTTGGTAAATCAGCCACAATTGAACATGTAATAATCTTTGGATATTTCTTTTTAACCCAATTTAATGCAATTAAATATGGCAATACAAGATCGTATATTAAAATACATTTGTCTTTATCATCGGTTTTATTCAACCAATTTTCAATTTCAATTTTCGCTCTGTAGATTTGAATGATTTGTTTGATTCCAAGCAAATTAATAAAACCAATTGTTTTATCAGTTACATACTTACTTTTTCGCCACTCAACGGATTTCAAGATTATTTTTTTATAGTATTTCGGATAAGTGCCCACAGGAAGAAAATTTAATATTGAAATTGGTGCTTCCAAATTCGCAATCAGCCCCTCAATTAGGTTCCATTGAAATGATATAACAGCCCCTTGAACCCCAATATTACTGTTTTTAATAAGATGGGCCTCCTCTTCTTTTCTGCAGAACACACCAAAAAATAGAATTTGCATTACTGCCACACCAATTGTGAGCTGTTGTCTGATAACATCAGGTAACCTGTCTTTTTCTGAGGCCGAGTAGTATTTTTTTGGGAATATCAAATATAAAATCACAGACTCTATAGCCCAATATTTTTAATGCCCAGTAATACATTTTAGCTATCCATGATAGTTTGACATTTAGAGCCTTCATCTTATTCCAATAAATAATCAACTCACGTTGCCCTGCTTTGCGTGCCTTAGACAGCCCAGTAAAAGCCCTAAGTGAATACTCTCTAGCAAAACTGTTTTTTAAATCGGTCCCATTTTCATCGTCGAATAATTCAATAACCCTAATAAGACCTTTATGATATTCCAAATTTGAATATATAGATTTTCTGTCTGCCAGAAGCGAATTTTTTTCACTTGAATCGCTGATACCAAAGGCGTTTTCACCATCATTTATACACTGCACCAATGGCAAATCGATGTAACAGCCATTATTTCTGTACAGTACAGAGGCAAACAAATATACTTGAAAATAGATTAAATTTTTAAATTTATCAGATGAATAATCCATTATGAATTTCTTTTTAAAAATCAAACCTGAAAAAAGAATGGCGCAATACAAATATTTTTTTACATTTTTAATCCCTTTGGGAATTAGCATTGTCTTATTGAATTTTCTTTCAATGCCGCCTGTGTAATTACTAAGAAATGGTGAAAAAGCTACGGCACAGTCCATTTTCTGGAGGGTATCTATTATCTTGTCTAATGCTTTTTCGCAGAAAGCATCATCATCACTCATAAATAATATGTACACCCCGCGCGCAAGTTCAATCAGTTTTCCGAGATTACAATCGTAGCCCAAATTATATATGTTTGTATTATACAACACAGAGTAATCGGTCTCCGAGATAAACAGCTCTACAATTTTCGATATTTCTTCTTTTTTCGGTGAGCAATCCTCGCTCACAATAATTTCAATTAAATCTTTATAAATCGAATCCACGCTTTTAAGGCATCTATACAATTCATTCACTCTATTATAAGATGTTATGCAGATTGACAAAAAAGGGGTTTTCGATAATTGTTTATTGCCCATATAATTTACACCTTATTAGTATTTTTTCATTTATAAACCGTTATGCTTGGACATTGATCCATCTATTTCCAGATTGTTCTTGTCAGTATTGTACATTTCCGTATGATCAGTTGATTGCAGCACTATGGATCGTAATCTGTAATCGTCAGGGCGCTGTTGCTATATTTCTTTTCCGATATTATGATTAAACGCTTGTTTCACCATGCTGTATTTATATACCATGACTGGTCCAATTACACATAAAAACAGCATAAATTCATAACCACCAACATTTTTTAAGCAACCGAAGATTATAAAAATAAAAGAATTTAAATAATAATATGTCCGATAATCATCAGGCACAAAAACTGCGGATTTTATAATTATTGATAAATAAGCTAATATTAATGGGATTGTGCCTAATATCCCGAAACTTGCCAAATGATCGATCCAGAAAGCATGACCACCCGGCTCTGCATTTATGTCACCGAAAAGGGGGCTTGACATGAAAATATCCAGCGACTGTATATACAGAGTCTGTCGACTTTCTAATTGGCCACTAGCTTCCCCTTCAAGAAAGGACTGTTTAATATCAATAATTTTGTCATAAATAGTGGGATTGCCCGCAAAGATTGATCCTAAAAATTGAAAAACAAAGTCAGAATTTACGGCAATTAATAATGCCGCACATATAAGGGCAACATAAAACGGAATATACTTTGTTTTCTGGGGCGATAAACCAATGAGTATTAGTAGAAAATACATGATTAGCGCCGTGCCCCATGCCGTATATACTATGGCACTTAAAGACAGAATCCCAACGATCATCATCAATATTTTTACTTTCACAGGTCCTCTATGTCTGAGAATAAACATAATAGGAAGCACTATGAAAACAAGCCCATTGATGAATTGATAGGTTCCGGCACCAATAAGTCCAAACTCCGGGAAATCATCGTACATGCCAGTTGCACTGTTACGGGCAATATTTGGCATCAATATTTCCGCGTTAATAGCAGTAATTGAACGGACTATAATTATAAGAAATGCAAAAAATAAAAGAACTGTTATCTTGTTATTATTTTGACTATTCTTAAAATAATCAATAAAAACAAAACATATAAGCAAAGGTGTTACGTTGACTATAATCCGTTGGATCGTTTCACTGCTGATGTAACCATGTGGGAATAATGTCAGTGAAAAAATGACAAGAAAGTATAAAACAAAGCAAACTAAAAACCATATCATCGGATCATTTATGCGGATTTTGACATAGTTAAAAATTGCTATCAGCGCGAGAATTGCAAAAAGCGGCTTGGTTAAAGAAAGACCTACAAACGCAACACCCATGGGAAAAGTAGCGCTTATGTACAACAGAATCAATAAGATGAAAAAGAGATTATTTTTAACAGAAGTTAACGATGTCATTGAAGCTTCATGAAAAAGAGTTGCACCGATAAAACCGGATATGATCATAATATTCATCCCAGTTGCCGATGTCCATCCAGGACTTCTCGCTAACCGGAAACACACCGACTCGGCGATCTTCAAGCAGAAGTTTTTCGATCAGATCAGTGATGTGAAAAAAAATATTATGAGGAATTTCATTGATGAGATTGGGCTCTAAAATATAAAAGCCCGTATTAATTTTATAAACAAACTCAGGCTTTTCTTGAATTGACTTAAGAAGGCCATCCTCGCCGCTTTTCAGCGTACCGTATGGAATTTCGTAATGCTTCAGCGCAGCTACTACTGTAATTTCATTTTTATTCTCTCGATGATAATTTAGTATATCAACGTAGTCCTGATCTATAATGATATCGCAATTCGTAACAAAAAATGTTGTTTTGATTTTATTCCTCAATAAATACAAACTGCCTGCAGTTCCAAGAGGCTTGTTCTCTTTGATGTAATTTACGTTGCATAAAGGCTTTTGAAGGGTATCCAAATAGTAACGGATCATCTCCGCCTTGTAGTTAACGGAAATAGAAAAATCCCGGCATCCGCAATCCAAAAAACGATCCATGATCTCTTCAATAATGGTTTTACTGCGGACGGGAATGAGTGCCTTGGGCAAAACATTTGTTAGAGGCTTCAATCTCGTGCCTTTGCCTCCTGCCATAATGATAACCGGAAGATTCAAATTCACACGCTTCTTTTTCTGACATTCTTCCGCGAACAGATCCTCCCAAAAAATCACATCAATCAATTTACCTTCAGTTGACACAACCGGCATCAGTTCATTGCGCCTGATCTTCATGCGTTCTTTCACGCCGTCAAGATCGTCTTCGGTTGATGCAACCGTAACATCCTGACGAAGAATACCTGATATTGATGTATGAACATCTTTCCCTTTGATGATTGCTCTTTGAACATCGCCAATACTGACAAGTCCGACAAATTTGTCATCATCCATGACTATTAGCAGTTTCCGCTTGGACTGATCCATTTTTTTGAGAACAAAAAGGATACTGTCTTCCTTGTTAACGATCAGATCCGGAAATTTATGTCTCATTTTTCAACCTTTTTTGCAGGACTACCCAACCACGTTTCACCCGCGGGAACATCTTTTGTTACGACTGACCCCATGCCGATTGTAGCACGCTGCCCAATGCGGCGTTGCTCGCGCACAATCACGCTGGAAAATATTGTAGCATTCTTACCCACTTTTACTGAGCCGGCAAGCATTGTATTTCCAGTAATCCAGACGTTATCATCAAGCACACAATTATGTGCGATAAAACACAGTCCATTGATTTTGCATCCGCGACCAATAATGGTATTAGACAACGCGCCTCTTGCAATCTGACAATTAGCGCCAATCTCTACATCGTCGCATATTTCCACACCCCCTAAATGTGAAAATTTTATTAGCGTCCCATCATCACGGCGCTCACAACCTAAACCATCTGTTCCAATGACGGCTCCTGCCTGTATTAAAACATTTTTGCCAATAGATACACCATCATAAATGGTGACATTTGGATATATGCTTGTTCCCTCAAGGATAGTACATTTACCAATGGAACAATTGGCCCCAATATAGACTGTGGAATCAACTACAGCTTCCGGGTGCAAATAGGCTGTGGAATGGATCCCCGGTTCCGGTTTTTTCAAAAAGTATTTGTCAGCTACTAACGCAATTACCAGTCTGGGATTATTAACATGGATTAAAACTTTATTCTGAGTGGCAATCTTTTCAGTAAAGATAACGGTTGAATCACATATTATTATTTGTGCCGCTGTTTCTTCTGCAATCTGCTGTTTATTTTGTTTTTGTTTGCCAATCCAATCCAGTGTGTCCTTATCAACCAACTCCGGGGGCTTCAAATTTGTCACATAAATATTTTCCGGGTTGCCATCAATGCTGATAATTTCGGATCCGAGAAAATTGATTATATCTTTTACTGCGACGTGTTTATCCATTGTTCTTTCTCCATGAATCAATATATAGAGAACTCTTTAACATCAAACAACTGCTCCTGAGGAATCGGTATATTGTGATGGTAATGATCAATTACGGCCCTGTAATTGCTAACCAGTCGCTTGGCGGAAACGGCATTGTCAAATTCACGCTCAGCAAAAGCCCTGGCATTCTTCCGAAGCTTTTCAGCCAAGGGCGGTGAATCTAACAGAGCGCGCATGTTTTTTGACATCCCTTCAATATCGCCAATATCACATAGCAAAACAGATTCGCCATCCCGGTTTAAATAGGGTGTTCCAGTCGTCTTATAAGTAACAACCGGTAAATCAAGATAAATAGCTTCTATAATGGCACCAGGAATGATGTCCAATTTTACGGGCAAAAGGGCATAACGAGCTTGAACAACATGCTGGTGCATATCAGTATGATTCGGAAAATAATCAGTAAATATAATATTCGCGCTCAGATTCAAATCACTAATTTTATTAAGCAGGAAAGTTTTATAATCGATGGGGCAACTGCCGACGATATTCAAAGTGACGTTATTTTTTGACTTTTTAGCCAGTGCCAATGCATCAATGGCATCTTCAATCCCCTTCTTCTTTGCAACACCTGCTGCAAAGAAAACAAAATCAAATATTTTCGGAACAACGTTGACGTGCTTCGGTTTTTCTATTGGGAAAAACATTTTAAAAATTATTGCATCAGGATTGTTGCGCAAAATCAAATCCCTGTGCATTCTTCCACCGCAACCATAATATTTTTCTTTCCGATGAATCTTTAATTCCACATCCCAATTTAACTGTATGAAATCATCAGCATACTTCATCCGGTCAGGATTTGTATAAACGGTCTGAGCTGAAACATAAACAGGGGTTTCTTTTATATCGAGCGCAGCAATCGAATAATATGGATTTTCAGTTCCGATGAGATTCACGATATCGGGCTTAATTTGAAGCAGAAAGCTTTTAATATATTGTCTGTTAATAAAAAAAGGAGGCAATCCTTTAATATTCAACCCATTATAAGGTATGTGCAAAAAAGGAACTGCAGGCGAAAAAAAATGATAGTTAACATTATTCATCCGAAATTCATAAGTAAAATGCGTTAATCCGAGGAACGGCGAAATAACATGAAGTTCAATGTCATCAAATTTTCCGAACTCTTTAATTAAATTTGTTACCCAAGGTGCAAAATCTGAATATCCATTATTAATTTGTTTTCCGAATAAGGTCTTAATCCAATTCTTCAATTTCATCTCAGAAAGCGGAAGTCTTTTACGAATTTCCTCATTAGAGAAATGACAAATCCAGGCAACCTTAATCTTTTGCATTATTACTCACCCGCTTACTTTCCCAGATTTCAAGACTAATAATTTATTGTGATATAGATAATACAAAAACCCACTACTGAGTGCCGCCATGATAAAAAATGCTAAAACTTGACCCCACGCAGCACCGTAAAAGCCAAAATTTCCGATCATAAATTTAAACATCAGGATACAAAACAGCGCACCAGTGATTCGAATCAGCAGTTCCGATTTTGTAAAACCGTAACCAATAATAACTGTAATGACAGCATAATAGAAGGAAACGGTAATATTTTTTAAGGCCAAAATTTGTGCAAACCCTGAAGCATCGGTATAGCGATTATAGGTTAAAAGGCCGATGATAAAAGGAGCAAAAAAGATAAAAACAATATTAGGTAGTGCATTCAATGTTACGATACCACCGATAATTTTAACCAATTTACGCTTTTTGTTGTCTGCAATAGCTTTATATATGTCCGGTTCAAAAGTTTGAGCTATGGCAGTATAGAAGACGAAAAAAAAACCGGCTATTTGCATTCCTACATTGTAAAATCCGAAGGTATAGTTATCGTTTAATTTCTCAAGCATCGCCCTGTCGACACCAGAAAGGAAATACCATAAAATAGCTGATAAAGAGAGGGGCCACCCAAATAGAAAAGCCTCCTTTATTATGGCAAAATCGAATTGTAATTTCCCGAATACTTGTTTAAAGCAGTAAATAGATATTACTACTGACGCTAACAAGGTTGCCAACATGCGACCTGTAGCGCCATACTTATAAATCACAACCAGCAGAATAGCCAATGCAGCAGAAATTATTGCATTGAATATCGTAACCTTACAATATCTACCGGCCTCACGCTTAAGGCGACAGTTTACCTGAAAGAGAATAAAAATATTGTTTAAATATATAGGTGCAAATGTAAGCAATGCGTATGGATAAAAGGGAAAAGTTACTTTGCTCCATTGGCAGTAAAAATAAAAAACCGTGCTGGATATGACAAGGGCAAAAATACCATAGACCAAAAGCGCAATCAGGATGGTATCGCTTACTATTTGTTTCCGATCATCTGATATTCGATAGTAGTTTCGTAGGTAGTAGGAAATCAGGCTGAAATTGAGCAATGGCAAAATAATCAGACTGAACGAATTGAAATATCCTAAGATTGCATAGTCTTCAGGCGATAGATTCTTGGCCAAAAAGGGATTTATGGCAACGGAAATTACAGCCGTAAAAAGTGAAGAAAATAAATACAGAGAGCTTGATTGAAAATATATCTTGTACTTTGAAAAAAGGGTTTTTGCTTTAAGCAGATGCCGTGAACCAATCTGTGAATATGGGATTTTTTTCACACTGCCACCAAATCAAATCGGTCTTCATGTCTAAGAGCTAATTCAAAAATCAATTTTTAAAGAGCGCCCTTCCAATCAATATTATTCTGACCAATTTTTTTTAGGTGACTATCATAAATATTCTTTAGGCGTTCAGCATTCTCATCGATAATTTTAAAAACTCGCTGACGCGGCGGCAGTATTTCAGAGCTCCACATGGCATCATGCGTCAATACTTGAAGCTTTTGAAGGTTTGGGTTGTTCAATACATCTATTAATCGTTCATATCGCCAATAACCCGTTGAATCAGCGCAATAGGCAAAATGGTCTTTAAAATATTTTGAGTAAACATTTATTAAACCTGCATAACTGTCCATTTCACAGGAAAGAATAAACTTGTTGGTGTTATGAAAAGAAAATCCTTTTACCTCTGTGCCCAAAATTGCATTAAAATACTGAACATCCAATGCCAGATATTTTTCTAAGTCCTCCTCGCAATCTATATTAAAATAGTGTGAATCAAAGTGAAGACCAATATCATGACCCAGTGATCTGATTTTCAAAACGATCCCGGAAATTTCTTTTTCAAGTACATTATAGAACTCCGAATGCAATTGGAAAAAGTAGGTGGCTTTAACACCTTCCATAGCTTCAATTTCAGCCATCTTTAAGGCAATGAACGGGGAAAATTCCACATCGTGACGCCATAGGATTACTTTTGATTCAATATCATTCTGCTCAAAAAAGAATTTGAATTGATAATTGTTCTTTTTCGCGAGTTGGATCATTGTACGATAATTAGTTAACGTAAAATCTTCGAATTTATATTTAACGTGATTATTCATAAATGTATATTTATCTCAAAAAAAGACATCATGATAAATAAGTCTATTCGGCTTATTAAACCGATCATACAAAAGAACACTTACTAAAGCGCGTCCGATCGAATTCAAAGCATTAATTTTTACAGTCACTGATTTTACTTTTTCATTCGTTTGCGTTGCCAAATCAACAATCCTAATATTGGATTTTATTTTTACATCATGATCAACATTTAAATATTTTCTAACTAGATTGACAGGTGTATCTATTGTCATGTTATCCATTAAAAGCTTCTCTTCAAATGTGCAAGAACTTAGAAATGAATTTACATGATATGTAATTAAGCTTTCCCTTAAAGTAAAACCTTCCTTAGACCATGTTCTTTGCACTGCATAGTTTTGTGCTTGTGTGCCTACTTGCATCCAATCTATGTTCTTACTTTGTGATATTAATTGTGTATATCTTATTAAGTCTGCATATATATGTTTACCAGACGCATGGGGTGATACACCGTATAACACACCTATGCTCTTCTCCTTTTCAAAGGAACATGACGCAAATGCAACATAATTAGAGCCATCTTTAACAAGCCAAACACTTTTATTATCACTATCAACAAATGAAGAAATCCAGTCAACATATCCATCAGTAACATTATTTTGCTTGATATAAATGTTTGATACATAATGATTATAATTATACGACTTGAACACCTCATAAATTAAGCTTTTAAGGACATCAACATGTGCCTTTCTGCATTCAATGAACTCTAATCCACTATTTTCAATTGACTTAGGCGAGTATCCATTCAAGTTAACAACATACTGTAATAAAGTATCCGCATAATGATATGGTAGCCCCATTTCGTTCAGTTTATCAATTGTTCTAAGATTTTTTTCTGCAGGGATCCTTACTATAATGAGGTCTGCTTTCTCTTTAATAATATCGTCGATAAGATCTTTCTCAATATTCTCAGATATGTTTCTATATATACGTAAACTATGTCTTTTGCTTTCTTCTGGCGAAAACTCAATGTTCACTTTTTAATATCTCCCTCAAGCTATCACATATGTATTGGATATCATCGAGCTTTAATTTGCTATACATGGGCAATGTAATTTCGTTGTCCGTAAGATAATTAGTTTTGGGTAAATTTGCACTATACTTCTTATATATTGAAAACTGATGCACTGCCGGATAATGAACACTTGTCTGAATTCCTTTGGTATGCAAAGATTCACGCACTCTATCACGATTATCTACGGTCGAATCTTTCAGCACTATAGGCATAATGTAATTGGAAACAAACTCATTATTGGCGGCAAAAGGCACAATAACCTTGTCCATATTTTTAAAGGCATCTAAATACCAGGATCTAACTATAGCACGTTTTAAAAGATCTTCTTTAAGCCGATGAAGTTGTGAAATTCCAATGGATGCACGAAGATCATCCATACGGTAATTGTACCCTAAATCTACAACGTCATAAGATGTTGCATGTCCCGCAGCACGCTGATACGACATCGTAGTCATCCCATGTGACCGAAGCAAGCGAACCCGTTTTGCTAGATCCTCGTTGTTTGTTACCAGCATGCCGCCTTAACCTGTGCTGATGTTTTTATTCGAGAAAAAACTAAAGCATCCCACATCACCGATGGTACCCAGTTTCTTGCCTTCATATTCTGAAAGCGGTCCGTGACATGCATCTTCAATAACATGCAAGTTATGCTTTTTCGCTACAGCTACAATGCTGTCCATATCAGCTGGGAATCCGGCCATGTGAACAACAATGATGGCTTTTGTTTTCGGCGTGATTAGTTTTTCAATTTCGTCGGCATCCATGTTGATATGTTCATAACTTTTTATATCGCAAAATACTGGAGTTGCGTTGATATACCGTATGCAATTCACAGAAGCAGCAAAGGTGAGCGATGGGCAGATGACTTCGTCGCCTTCTTTAATGCCTAACACAACGCATGCCAGGTGAAGCGCACAGGTGCAGTTTGTCACTGTGATGGCGTATTTTACATTGAGCATTGATGCGAAAAGGTTTTCAAACTCTTCGCACTTTGGCCCGGTAGAAATCCAGTTTGAACGAATTGTATTAACAACTGCCTGGACCTCATCTTCGCCGAAATTTAAATCAAAGAGGGGTATTTTATACATTATAAATCTCCGCCTTATATTGCCGCAAATTTTCTTTGTTCTTGAACCATGCGACGGTTTCGCTGATACCCTGCTTCAACGTATATTTGGATTCCCAATTAGTGAGTCTGCGCATTTTTTCGTTGCTGCCAAGAAGTCTTTCCACTTCACTTTTTTCCGGTCGAAGGCGAATGTCGTCTGTAATAATTTTTGCTTCGGGATTGATCTGTGCAATGATCTCCTCGGCAAGCTGGCCAACGGAAATTTCCTTTTGTGATGAAATGTTGATCTCTTCTCCAATCGTTGCAGGCGTTTCTGCAATCGCAATGAAACCGGCGGCGGTGTCTTTGACAAAATTAAAATCACGGGTTGGGTGAATGCTGCCCAACTTGATTTCCGTTTTTCCATTTAATAACTGAGTAATAATTGTAGGGATAACTGCGCGGGCGGACTGACGAGGGCCATAGGTATTGAATGGCCTGACAATAGTGACCGGCGTATTAAAACTGCGGTAAAAGCTTTCCGCCAGCCGGTCGGCCCCAATTTTTGAAGCGGAATAGGGCGACTGCCCCTGAAAAGGATGCTTTTCGTCGATCGGAACATACTGGGCTGTTCCATACACCTCTGATGTCGATGTAATCAAAACCCGACTGCATCCGCTATCCCGCGCCGCCTGCAATACATTCAAGGTACCTTTAATGTTTGTGTCCACATAACTGTCTGGCGAGTGGTAGCTGAATGGAATAGCAATAAGCGCAGCCAGATGAAAAACTATATCTATCCCCTGAATGGCCTTTCTCACGCCATTGGGATCGCGGATATCACCGGCAAAGACCTCAATTTTATCAATGGCTTCCTTGGCGAATGAGTCCAACCAACCCCATGAATTAAATGAGTTGTAGAAGACAAAAGCCCGGACGTCATGGCCACGGTTGATAAGTTCTTCGGTCAGGTGGGAACCGATAAAACCATCAGCACCAGTAACCATGATCTTTTTGTTCTTTATATTCATGAAATTTTCCTCACGATCAGCACTCAAAACGACACTTTATTAAAATTTCAATAGTATTTATCAATGCAAAAAACGGCGCATATATTGTCTTAGTTCAATTTTTTAATGACGTTATACTACCCTTGTATTCCGCATTTGCAGTTTGCATAGGCTTCCAGACGCTTTTCTCAAAAATATCCACGCGTCTTTTCTCAACGTCTGTTTTTGCCGCTTTTTTTGCACTGTCCATCAGCTTTCCTAACTCAGTCACACGCTTGGTCGTTCCAAGTTTGCCCCACGCAATATCTTTCGTCTGATAACCAAAATACCTTTCAGGATTAAACGAATAGTTTACGGAATCGCAGTAAATTTGTTCGATTTTTTCATACAGGGCTTGCATAGGTTGCGCGGCTGCACCGTAATATAGTCTGAAGAATTCATCAATCATCTGGGTTCCATCAAGAGTTGGATCATCTGCCAGTTTGAAAGCAATGTAAAGTTCCAATTGATTGACTATCGGCGCCCATTTTGCGTTTCCTTTCGCGGCCGATTGGGGAAAATATGGCGGTTCGACAAATATTCCTCGAAATCCGCGCTTGTGATAATCCTTCATCTGCTGAACCATTTTATGGGGCATGAATGCGGGAAAGTATGGATTTGCCGGACCAGGTCGATGAAAATATAGCCAAAGGTATTTCGGCCGCTGTAATGATTCCTCGTCCCATTTATCCAAGAGTTCATTGACCGCCCGATCCATTGCGGGCACGGCGCGTAATAAAGCATGTATACAAAATGATATTGCAACATTCGTCTCTAAGGGCTCACGGCTTGGTGGATAATATGTCTGGTGATATGCAAACATGGTGAGATACTTATCCGGATGCGTTTTAGCTGTTTCACGCGCAACTTTGTTCACGAATCCGTATATATAATCGCTGTGCTTGTCATCCCAGAAAAAATATTGCTTACGCCAGCTATCGCAGGGTGGCTTCTTATGTAAAAGTTTTTCACACTCAGGACATTTACACATTTTATCAGCACCAGTGCTGTCCATGGGGCACAAGCTAAAAAAATCACCGGCCGCTTGCTCTCCTCCTTCCTTTTGACCTGTGTCAAAAAAAGATTTTGCGCGCTTAATGACGTGTTGGAGAAATTCATTATTTGTGTAGCACATGTTGGGGTAATATGGCGCCACGTCATTTATGTTTTTTAGCGGTTTATTCCTCGTGCCATCCGGCATATTTTTGTCGTAACCTTTAGCAAACCATTCCGGATGCTCCTTCAAGTGTCTATTGTAATAACCATAAAAAGAATGATTGCAGGCATACGGTTGTATACCTGTTAAACGCCAGCGATGAGCAAACAGTGCAGCATCACGTGCAGATAGCAGCGGTCCTGGTTCATCGCAAAGTGTCTCTGGGATTAACTCAAGACTATAAAGTCTTCGGTACTTCATTATTGGTGTTCGCCGTATTTCAGTACCCTTGACAACAAGGGTTTTCTTTACGGAGAAAACCAATCCCAATTCCGTTGGCAGATACCAGCGCACACCGCAAAATCGTTCTAAAAAATCATAAATTGCATAACAGGTGGCCTGCTCGTCTAATTCAGCCGGATAAGTTTCGTATTTAGCATAGTCCATTGACTCCCAATCCGCCTTATCCCTTCCCATAAGAATCAGAGCATTGGGCTGAAACCGGATCACATATTCTTGATGTTTAAAATCGTTGTTATAG
>JAAYYB010000299.1 GCA_012515615.1 Fibrobacter sp. | reverse complement strand
GGCCTTACTTATTTAATTCCGAAAGGCTACAATAAATTTTAATCTACCACCAGTTCGCCAGTGCGGCCGCAGGGGCGTTTGCAAATGAGATGAATTTACCTGCCTTTGCAACTGATGGACAACACAGGGGGATAGCGTAAGACCGACGTCTTCGACGGGCTGGAGCGCAAGGGGGGACGCCCCCTCCTAAAAAAATTCCTGTTTCTAAAGAATTCTTTATATCGGGGACACCCTCTTCCAGAAAATCTTTCTGCTTTGCGTTCTTCAGGTTTTCGTGGGTCAACTTAAGCTGGAAAAACAGTATATAAACACTCACCTGTCTGTAAGTGCCTCTATCGCCATTATCAAACTCTTCTCGATTCTATTTCTCATCCCTGTCTCCTGAAGATAATGCTTCTGGTTGATTTCGATCTCGATTCCCAGGTATCTGTCGCCCTTAAACATTTTCCGCATCTGCTTTGTCAATCCATCACTTATTCCCAGATATGGATAATTCCTCCTTACACGGATACCATTCACCTGGTTTAGCAGGAATTCCTGAAGGTATAAACAGACCTCTTTCTCCCCTGTTCTTGACGGGTCGTAAAGAAGTCCCGTATCGGCATTGCGCACCTTGCCGTTAAGGACAGGGGTAAAGCTGTGCATCGACAGGTGCAGCACACGTTTACCCTTTGAGACGGCATCTTTTATTGTTTTGAATATTTTCCGATGGTAGGGATCATAAACATTTTCAAGCAGTTCTAGTTTCTCTTCTTTTGAAAGAGGCGACATGTATTCGGAAAAAACTGAGCTGTTCTGACGGGAACGGTTCTGCTCCACAACAAGACGGCTTATCTCCTCGTAAATAAGAGGCACGTTGAGGCTGGTGGAGATCTTTTTTGCGGTACCAAGAGCCCCCGGATCCCAACCGCGATGACTCTTTAGAATCTCTTTTTTGCCCTTGAAAAGAGGGCTCAATTCAGGCGGAATTTTATTGCCGCCATGCTCACATGTGATAATCACAAAAGATGCCTGGCAATGCATTTTTACTTTATTCATAAGACAGGTATTTTAACCGGTTCACACCATATTTTTTCAGTAATAAACCCCATGACAAACAGGCCGGATTTTCTTCCCCATTAGCACAAAACCATTGACAATTAAACCATCAGTCACTGCGCCAGGCTTCGCAAAATCACCCGGTACATTATCATCAAAAGTAATACTCAGGGGAGCATTGCAGCGATAGCCGTAACCCAAACCTCTATCATCCACGACTCCTGTATTATATCTACGTCTACATTATACAATTTCAGAAAGTTTTTTCAAAATTAAACGGATTTATTGTCAGGCGTATTTTAAAAGCCACATGTAACAAACAGAAAAACAGTGACTTAACTCATTAAATTAACCCCGGAGGTTCGCCTCGGGAAGGATAAATCACAGAATTTTTAAAATAAAACTATTGTTTTAGAATACATTTATTTGCATTCGGCTCTCAAAGTATGTTTCCTATTTACTGTCTTAAACATCCTCTGTTTCACAAACTTATCTGGATTACACCAAAAACTCGTAACAATATTCCAAACAAAAACGTATAATTACTCCTTCGGGAATTTATTTTCTTCTTCCTGTCTGAATCACTTTGAAGTAATTCAACTTTTTTGGGGTCAGGATTTAAATCATGAGCGGTTTTTTCGGCGTAATCTCAAAGCAGGACTGCATCAGCGATCTTTTCTATGGAACCGATTACCACTGTCATCTTGGTACCAGGCGCGGAGGTATGGCGGCCCTTAATGAAAACGGTTTTGACAGAGTGATCCATGATATCAGCAATACCCAGTTCAGAAGCAAATTCGACAGCGATCTCACCCGGATGCACGGTAACAGCGGCATTGGAATCATAAGTGACTTCGAGGATCAACCGCTTATCATCGGGTCCCATCTTGGAACCTACGCCATTGTCACAGTCGGGATGGTGAAAAATGCCGAAGAACTCACCAGAAAAACTTTCAGTACCAGAACCACTCATTTCACTGAAATGAGCGGAAATGATATTAATCCTACCGAAATCGTCGCCACACTCATAAATGGGGAGGAATCATTTGAGGATGGGATATCCTCTGCGCAGGAGTTAATCGAGGGATCCTGCTCGATGCTTCTTCTTACAAAAAAAGGAATCTATGTCGCCCGTGACCGTTCAGGGAGAACTCCGGCTATCATAGGTAAGGGTGAACAGGGCTACGCCGTAGCGCTGGAGACCTGTGCATTTCCAAATCTCGGCTATGAGGTCGTTCACGAGCTTGGCCCCGGCGAGATTGTTCTTTTGACCGAAAATGGTTACGAGATAAAAAAACAGCCCGGTACAGAGATGCAGATCTGTTCTTTCCTGTGGATTTACTACGGCTACCCGGCTTCATCTTATGAGGGAATAAACGTTGAAGAATCCCGCTATCGCTGCGGTGAGGCACTGGCACGGAACGATTCCGTTGACGTTGACCTTGTGGCAGGTATCCCCGATTCCGGAATCGCTCATGCGTTCGGTTATGCCTGTACCGCTGGAATTCCCTACCGGCGCCCGTTTGTAAAATATACCCCTACCTGGGCACGCAGTTTCATGCCACAGATTCAAGAGATGAGAAATCTTGTGGCAAAAATGAAACTAATTCCTATTAAGGAACTGACTAAAGGGATGAGGATGCTTTTCTGTGATGACTCGATTGTCAGAGGCACACAGCTCTACAGTACATTCCAGAAACTCTACAATTACGGAGCCAGGGAGATTCATCTGCGGCCTGCCTGTCCCCCGCTTCTTTTTGGATGCAAATATCTGAATTTTTCAAGATCCAGATCAGAGATGGATCTGGCATGCCGTAAAGCAATTGTTGAACTCGAAGGAAAGATCACTTCACTTGATAAATACCTCGATCCTGACACACAGGAATTTCAGGCAATGGTTGATATTATCCGCAGAAAAATGGGGATCACCTCTCTTTTATACCAGAGGCTGCCGGATATGGTAAAGGCCATCGGGCTTCCCGAGGAAAAGCTCTGTACCTACTGCTGGGACGGATGCGACAGGAAGGCCTGCGGAAAAAAAGTAACCTCTGAAACTGTAGCGGCACATTAAGGGACAGGTTCCGGCGATGCATCCGGGCCCCGAACGCATCACCGGAACACACCTGAGACTTACGATAATATCTTCAGAAGCTCAGCCCCGCTCCCATCCTTTACCCTTCTTGCATCTGCACCTTTTATTTCCATCAGAACAGCCTCAGTCACAAGCCAGCATTGGAGTCCTTTACGCGGACACCCTATCAACTGGTGCTTCCCTCTGCCTGCACCCGCGTGCATATGGAGTACAGGCTTGTTTTCTTCGTTTCTGAAGATCGTTCCTGTTCCTATAATCTCATGGGCCTCTGTAAACTTTTCAACTTCAGGATTCAGCGGCCGCTCTGAATCATCTCTGGGACCAACAACAACACCGCCGTTCTTTACCCCGCCGATTACCCATATCACCCCTGCTTCCACAGACTCCTTCTCGCAGAGATCTTCAATACTTTTGTAAACAGGATCATCCTCCTCGAAGCGCAGGACAAATACCCTTCCGGCTGTTCCGGATGTGTAATTCATATAATGTTCCTTTCTTTCGATAAAACCGTTCAACGTTCAAAGGTTCAGCTCTCAGCGTTCGGCGTTCGGCGCTCGCCAAGTATGAAGCCTATACCCGTTCAGTCTCCTTCCGCTCGCCCTGAGCTCCTTGTCGAAGGGTGAACCTCTCACCGTTCGGAGTTCGGCGGGCAGCGATACTACTTGTAAAGTCCATAAGCCGTCTGGTTCTGTTCTCCCAGGAATAGAGATCGGCCATGCGCTCAGATGATATGCAAAGTTTTTCAAACAGATCAAATGATATAAAGAGTTCCCGGATTCTTGACGCAAGTTCTTCTCTGTTACCCGGCTTGTAAATCAGACCGTCATTGCGGTCCTGCAGAATCTCCCTTACCGCTCCTACATCGGATCCTATAACAGGGAGCCCGAATGAGAAAAAATCAAAGAGTTTTGTAGGTGAGATCTGAACATTTGAGTCATAGGTACTCTTATATGCTGCAATCCCGGCACTTCCCTTCCTCTGCACCATCCCGCACATCTCCCTGTGCCCCATCCATTGGTACAGCTCAACTTTAGAGCTGATATTTAACAGCTCACATTTTTGTCTCAATAATCTTTCCTGCTCATTATCCCTCAGGCCTATCCACAGGAAACGAAGGTCAAGATCACTGCACAAGGCTACGGCTCCCAGAACAGTATCGGCATCTATTTCACCTGTCAATCTTCCGGTGTAGCAGAGGCACCTTCGCCCGAAAGCCTCCTGCAATGATATTTTAAGTGGCTGAAAAGAGGGGGCTCCCAGAGGAAGAGTAATGACTGGAAGGGATGGGTAATCTTTTCTGAATCTCTCTTCCATGGCTTTTGTCAGTGATATGAGACCGCTTAGTTTCCCAAGTATCATCTGCTCGGTAATCAGTCGTCTCGAAATTGGTGATCCTTTTTCAAATCTCCCGTGATAACCATGGGCCTCAAAGAGTACAAATGCTCCGGTCAAAAGTTTAATGATGTAAAGATAAGGAAGGAAATTTGTGTTGCGGCTGATCACCAGATCACCGCGTCGGGCATTTTTGATTATGTGGAAGGTGGCTTTCAGGTAAAAAAGAATTGAGGTTTTAAATATGCCTGATCTCCGTATTGTAAGGACATCATAGTTTTCAACCGGTTCCAGTCCAAAACGTGAACGCAGGTCTTTTTGACAGTCGAGGTAACTTTTACCCCTGATTATCAGTGTGGTTTTTACACCTGCCCTGGCAGCCGCATATGTGGACATGACCGAGACAGTTGCCATCGGTCCGGCACCATGCCAGTCGAATTTATTTACAAAGAACAATCGCAATAAAACTCTCCGAAATGAAAGATTAACCGTTCAGCGTTCAGGGTTCAGCGTTCAGGGGTTAGCAGCATTTCATCATAGATTTTCTGTAACACCGGATCATTCTTGAGATAGCTGACTTTATACTGACCCTCCCTGACTTTACCCTCAGCGAGTAATCTTGCTTTGAGATTCTCATAGGAGTTTGGTTTCATGTCCACCAGTTTTGGCGCGTTCAGACGGTTTGATCCCCTTTTGGCCGCGTACTCAAGGTTGGTGAATTTAATGTGCTCGTCAACTGATTCCAGAAAGGCTTTTTTATGGTTTTGTGCTGTTCCGGCCGGAAATTCCGCATATAGTTTATATGTAAAGTCGCTGGTATCACAGAACATTGTATAGAACTCAAGTTTGATATTTTTTGCAATCGATGCCGCATCGACAGCCCCGATCACATGCTGTTCCGAAAGCTTTTCCCCTGTCAGGCTTGTGACACCCTCACCCTTCTGCAGAAACTTAAAAAGCGGGAACTGATTTAAAAAACCATCAACACGCACAATATCGTTTATATCATACCTGAACAGCCCGCTTCCGTTTGAAAAGAGAATATAGTAATTCTTTCCGATCTCAAGCTCATGTGCTCCCAGAACTTCCGGGTTCTCTTTTTGTCTCTGACTCTCTTCAATAAACTCGAAATGGTAGATATGAGCCATGAGAACCGAGTAGTCCCATTCATTGCCAAGTACCATGCCCGCCCGCGCCTCACTGGCCTGATATCCAAATTCCCTTAACACAGTCTTATCAGGAAAGAAACCCTGCAGCTTTGGAAGTATAAGCGTGCAGTTTCCCTGTTTCCAGGTATTTACACATTCCAGATCGGGCCAGTAGTGTTTAGGCCTGAGCTGTTCTCCGTACACACCTACAAGTCTTTCCAGCTCTGCGGCCCTTGAAGGATCGGGTCTGAGCATCCTTAGTGTCTGTTCACGAATTGACGGATCAAATTCCGAAGCGACATCCGGCCGCAGTGTTCCATCGTGAATATCCTTAATCAGAGATTGCATCTCCTGAAGCGCCGTGCGATGCAGCTGCAGCACCGTTGAAGGATTCACAGTGATTATATAGGTTATATTGCAGGCAAGAGAGAACCGCAGCATCGCATAGTATTTCTTGTCATAGTCTTTCATGCAGATAACAGGGTATGGTGTGGAATAGAGGTCCTTGAGGATTCCCGGGATGTTCTTATAAACGACTCCGGAGATTGAGCCAAACGGTGTACCGTCTTCTACTTTACCCTCCTGGGCAGGGGCCACAAAAGAGAGATTTTTCCCATGGAAGAGCCTGGGGTTGTCTTTCAGGGCAGTGTAAAACCAGAGTCTGCTGACTCCGCTGTAAGCTTTTTTATAATACTGCTCTGAAACAGGTATCAGTTTGGGTTTGTCGGTCGTTCCACTTGTGGTATTATAGAAAACCGGTTTACCGGGAAATAGAACATTCTGTTCCCCCCGGCACATCCGCTCTATGTATTTGCGGTGCCCCTCGTAATCGTTAACAGGTACAGCTTTGCGGAAATCTTCGTAGTTCTTTACTGCCGATAGGTTGTGCTCTTTTCCAAAAGCAGTATCCTTACAGGATTCAATTATTCCCGAAAGTACCCGATTTTGCGAAGATTTAATATCTCTGCTTGCTTTTTCCAGCTTTTTAAGAAGCGGAATACCAGCAATAGACAGGACCAGCTTTTTAACTGCGGGGTTGTTAATTACTTTTGACATAGATTCAAATTAGTTTATCGCCGGAAAAAGAAAAAGTACTGAAATATGATTAATACACGTCAGTTGTTCCGGCAAAACATATTTTAGCCTGTCTCAAAGTTTATCATTAATCATTTACCCGGGAAACATTTTTCTGTTTTGCCTTCATATACTAATTTTTATCCAGAACCAAAACAATCTGCCAGCGTTTACCAGTATAGCATCATACAACATATAAAAAATCCGCTCATTTACGGCTGGATACCGGAATTAACCAAAAACCATTCCAACCATTCACGTCTTCCTGGCATTTTTTTCATATCTCAATTCAACAAGACTCGTTTAAATCACTTTACATTACATTTTAGCCTTAACAGGAGTACTTATGAACCGTTTTTTTGTTTTTCTTGAAGGTCTCGTTTTATTTGGAATTGTGACATCCTCAGCAGCCCAGAGCGGATTCTCCGACGGCTTTTCCAGCCGCGCCCTTATGGCATGGGACATAGAAGGATCACGTGAATGGTCAGTTGAAGACGGTAAAGTCAAACCAAAAACAGGCAACGAGGATGGTTTTCTAATAGGTTCATACCCTTGTTCTGATAATGGGACAATCGAAGTGGATGTAAATGCTGATCTGTGGAATGGTCACAACGGGGGTGTTGTTTTCAGATACAACTCTCCTTCATTTTTCTATTACATAGCGGTAAAACCAGGAAACCAGTGGGATGACGGGCTTTATTTCTGCGTTAACACAACAGATATAAACAAGGGTCAGATAATTGCCCGGAACCTCAATGTCAGCAATCAGTTCAGGCTCAAGATAGAAATTACCGGTCAGACATTCAATATTTTCATCAACAACATTTTCAGAGGAACCGCTTCTGATAATTCTATTCCTTACGGCCTTATTGGTCTGGCTCATTCAACGTACTGGGAATCTATTATCGATTTTGATAACTTCAGCTGGACAGACCAGCCCGGCAGCTTCTCCAGCATTCCCGCGGAAAATCCGTTCACACAGCCAGAAGCAGGCAGTATTGAAGTTTACACAAAGGACGAAGCAATAACCGAGTCAAACATCTTAAAGCCGAGATGGTATATAAAAAACAACGGTACAAAATCAATCAAAAATTTCAAAGTTTACTACTACATCACTGCTACTCCCGGTTATGACCTGATGCTTGACGATTACTACACACCAGATTGTAATGTATCACTCGATCGCATCACAGACATTAAGTACAGATTAACACTTGATTACTCAGGTAAAACACTCAATCCCGGCCAGATAACACCCGATCTCAGTGGAAGTGTAGTGGGAATCTACTACAGCGACTTTTCCATACCAATTGACAAAAGTCTCTCTTTCTCCTACGACAGCACACCATCTTTCACCTTGAACCCCAATGCTCCTGTAATGATGCCTGATTCACCGGTTCCGATCAGCGGAACAACACCCCCTGTTACAATAAAAACCACCACTTTGCGGCTTACAAAACTTCATTGCTCTTCCTCGGAAGATCTCACAGGTGATGAATGCATACTCGATGTGTATCGTGATGGTTCGGTTATAAAAACTTTCAATCGTGATATGGAGGATGGTAACGACTGGAGTCTTAATGAAGAATTTCCGCTCAAAGGAAATATGCAGATTACTCTTACAGACGAGGATGCCGGAGGTCCATTTGATCAGAACGATTTTCTTGGTACAGTAGTGATCAGTAATGAGATCGGATCACATGAAGGTAAATTCAACCAGGACGGTACCGACTATACATTATACTATGAAGTAATTGAAAATACAGAAGTCGTACCTGGAACCAGAGTAGAGACAATCAAAACTCTTACAATCAATTCCCTTAAATGTCACGATCAGGAAGACTACACATTCAGTGACGATCTATTGCTGAGGGTATCAATCGATAAAAAGTACGTTTCCGGACTTACCAAAAAAATGCAAGACGGCGACCTTTGGCAGATTGGAGCCTCTTACCAGATGGATTCCTCTGCCAGCCTTCAGCTTTTTGAAATAGATGCCTTGGATGATGACGATACCCTGGGAACTGTCATACTTGATATTTCAGAGGGCACTCATTCCGGTGAGTTTACACACCATTCTCACTACACAGTCAATTATACGGTTTCTGAATCACAAAGAATCGTTCCTTCAAAGACAGATCTTGAAATGGCCATAGAGAATTTTGAGAATTCCACCAAACCCGGCTTATGGCCCCATATTGATAAAAATATGCTGATCGATGACATCAAACGTAAGGTAACAAACGATACAGCAGATTTACCGTCACAAGCAAGCACTCCGATGTGCGGTCTGGCCGCTATCATGTATTCTCTTATAAAGCAGAATCCTGTAAAATTTGTTGAAATCTGCCAGAGAATTTACGAAGACCTTTCATTTCCCGCTCGTACAAAAACATTCTCCATTACAGCTGATCAGGATGTACTGCAAGAAGCCCTTCCACAAATTTTCTTAGACTCTTGCGACATCTCGGACTGGATGTTTATGGCTTTCCTGCGTGATGAGGCAAATGTTATGATAGATGTCCGTGCCAACTACAACTGGTTTACACAAGCCTACGGTATAACCACCCCCTGGGAAATGAAAGAATGGACATACGAGCTCCTTGGATTTAACAACATAGATATTGATTTGTCGATGGTTTACGGTGAAATGGATATACTCAATGAAGCTTCCAATATTGTAGAAAACAACGGTGTGGCATTCCTGCTTGTTGACGGTGATTACTTCAAACGCGGAGCCGATCCGACACTTTCTCTGCCAACACACTGGGTAGCTCTTACATCAAAAGCCACTATCGATTGGGGTAAATGGTACTCCTGGGATTCCGGAAATGTGAAGTTCCAGATTTTTACATGGGCCAGATTGATGGACATTGATTTGTCTGAGGGTGAATTTGAAGACTTATTCTTCGGATCTGTGACCGGGAAGTAAAACGATTGTTTCTTACAGCAAAAGCCGCCTTTAAGGGCGGCATTTAAATGGAATTCAATCATAATTAAAAGAGGCGGGAACCACCCGCCTCTTTTAATTATATAATCGTTCAGGGTTCAATGTTCAGCGTTCGGCGTTCGCCAAGAATGAACCTCCCAGCGTTAAACCTAATTTCCGCAGTTGGATGCGGTGTATTAGCGCAACCTGTTGATTGCTAAGCCATTCAGGCGTCTTGGCCTTATCACCTTGTCGATAAAGCCTGCGCCACCTTCATGTCTTATCAATTCAACATGTTGCGCTACTTCAACCACCCCAACT
>JAAYYB010000298.1 GCA_012515615.1 Fibrobacter sp. | reverse complement strand
TTTAGCAATCATAGCTATTTGAATGCTCCGAATAAACAGGTCCTACATCACCGGCCAGGGAGTATGCGGGATTCTGGACTTCATTGTAAAAAGAATCCTTCTGGTAAATATCCATGGCTCTGTCAATGTAAAGGTGCGCCTGCTCAAAGTCACGCAATTCCTTGTCGTAGTCATCAATAAGGGCCTGCACTTCAAGGCCGCTCATTCCTCTTTCAATTGCCCTTGCTTTCTGAGCACCACGAAGCACAAGATTTGCCGGGAAAAAGAGATAATCTGTCTGCTCAGAACAGTCCGGCATATCGATTATGTATTTCATCTGCGGGGTATGTGACAGTGTTCCAGGAAACTTTATTTTTATAACCAATCCCGCCTCTTTGGTAAATGTGGATGAAAACTCATACCGTCTGTCAGGCCTTGGGTCATTGGCATGAAAAAACGTTGAGTCATACCCCACATTGAGCATCCGGCCGTAATCATCAGGCATAGCCGCTTCATTGTTGGCATCAATAGTAAAGGTGTGAGATTTTACAAGGTAATCCCATGGCCTATACTGCCATAAGGTTCTACGGGCTCGATTGATTAAAGATAGGGGGAGGTCCGAAACATTCCCTCCCCGAACATTCAACCAATCCGAAAGTTCATTGTAAATGTCAGATACTTTGGAATCCCAAGCACCCATGACTATTAACCTTTCGGCTTAGTAAGTTCCTCAAGCTGTTTCTGCATCTCTGCAATAACAGAATCTTTTTCAGCATTGGCTTTCTCAAGTTCCGCAACTCTGGCCTTGAAATCAGCCGCTTCAGGGTTTTTCCATTTGTTGTACTCGGTTTCATTCATCACCCAGGTAGAAGCATCCTTCCGCATTCTTTCAAGAGCTTCAAACTTATCCTGATACTGCCTGTCATCGGCCTTGAGCTGATAAATGCAGAGTGTGTCATCAGGATTCTTTTTTGTTCCCCTGGAAATGGTTTCAAACTGACATAACACATCCCTGAAAAGAGGTACACCATTTATAACTCTTTGCTGTCCTACTCTGTCGGTATCTTTTATCAGATTGCCTTCTGCGTCTCTTGCGGGAATGTAAAAGCTTTGCCCGATTTGATGAGGACAGAAATAAGTACGGTCGATTTTTCCCTCTTTGACCGTTTCGCTTTTGGGCTTTGGGTTGCGTTCTTTGAGATCCATACTTTGTTTTCTCCGTTTTGAGTTGAGCGGGGATTTCTCCCCGCCTTTTTTGTTTTCCATACCGATCACTTCCACTGCTGTATCATGGTAACAGGTCTTCGCTTGTAAATGTAGAAGCGGTTAAGATAAACCGCTTCTTTTCCTCCATTGCCTGCATAGGTGTGTAGCTTGATCCTGTACTTATGACCAAAAACAGTTCCAAGTAGTGGCAAAAGAACTGCTTCCCCTGCAGCTTGCTTAAAGGAGTCAATAGCTGTTCTGTAAAGCAGGTTTCCATCTTTATCAAGAGCATCAAGATTAACCTGAATTGCTACAGAATCGCTCCCGGAAAACGCATCTCTGACAAGTATGTACTGCCATCCGGACTGTACATCAAAGGCTTTTCCGGAAAGCAGTGTCATACTGTCGGTAGCCCCACGCAGAGAATCAAACTTGGTAGAAGTCGATATGGCAATATCGACACCGCCGTACTGATAAGAGGCATCAGTAGCAGAGTAAGCGGGGGCCTCTGCGTTCAGCCCCGATACGACAAACAGCACAAAAAGAATTGCTGAAAGAAGTGTTCTCATATTCTCAGTTCTCCTTATCTCACAAACCAGTCAGTGACTTTGCAGACATTGAGTCCGCCTGTAAGTTCTGCAATTGTCAGTTCACCGAAGATCTCATCTTCGTAACCGTCACGGCTGTTGCTCTGGATGCCTTTTCTCGGCTGTAGGTCACGGCCTTTCTTTGCAACATAAACCAGATCTTCCGGGCAGAAGATAAGGGCTTTATTGCTCAGATCATCCCTGTCGAAAACAGCGTGTTTGATAACTTCAATTTCCGGTCCGCTTGTCTGGAATTTCCTTGCGGTAACGCCGTACTTTTCCA
>JAAYYB010000297.1 GCA_012515615.1 Fibrobacter sp. | reverse complement strand
CTGATTTACCAGATAATTGTTTTCGGCTGTGTCGATCATCTCCTGCGCCATTGCAGTGATTACACCATCAGCCGCATAGAAGGTCTGGATCTTGTTTTTGTAGTTCAGGGCCGAGCTCGCATTCATCCGGGAAGTGATGAGCATGGTGACCGATACTACCACGATGCCTGCCAGCACCAGCAAAGTGATGACAGTTACCATACCCCGCTCATTAGTTTTTCTGATTGAAATCATTGCTGAGCTCCTGTGCCTTTTATTGCACCTTGTTTCTGAGCCTGAACCGATAAGTAAGCGTCACCCGACGGTAATGATCGGGATACCCGTTGTATTTGGCGTCGGGATGCAAGGTTCTGGCCCGCACCAGCAGGTCCACCGAACGCATATCAGTCCAAATTGAGGTTTGATTACCATCTTTGTCGAGGAATTTAATCACAAGTGAATCAATGTTCTCGGCAATCACCAGGCTCGCACTGTCAATGCAGAGATTGGTGCCGCTCAGAAAATACCTTTTCTTTACAAAGGAGCATATCGCGTCACCCGCGGCAAACAAGTCGCAGGGTTGGAAATAGATGAAATTCTTGACGGTGTCGATTTTATCAAGAGTGTAGATTTTGATCGGCAGATTCGACTTTCCCCCCGGAATCAGCTGCAACATTTTAGCCCGCAAGAAACGACGCGCGTCAAGTACTTCAAGACTGCAGATTGCCGTGCTGTTATTCTGGGGAATAATATGCATTCCACTGCGCGGGTTGATCTTGATGGAGAATCCGCTGCAAACGGCGGCGTTACCGTCGGGGATGATGACCGTATCACGGTCTATGTCAGTGTACATCGACTGCAGATCGGCACCGGCCTGCATGAGTACATCGCCCAGCATCCTGATGGTATATCGGGCATTCTGGTTCATTTCGGAGAGCATATCCTGAGTATTGCTGCTAAAAATCGCTGTCGAGAAGAGCCGGGTAATAATGATAAGCACAATCCCTGAGAGACCAAACGCCACCAGCAGCTCGACAAGTGTGAATCCCGAGTTTTTATTGTGGCTCGGCCGGCGCATCAGAAATCCTTCGCAATGTAGGTGGTTACCATAAGCGTATCGCCACGCTGTCTACCCCAGGTGGCGGTAAGCACACACTGCCGGATATGGTTGCGGGTTATGACCGGTCCACCTCCGATATTATTTACCGAAGAGAGTGCCCAGGAAAGTGAAATACCGTTTTCAGTGACCTGACTGTCTGCAGGGGGGAAATTATTATCGGGATCCTCAGCCACTTTCATACGCAGCGATTCGATCTGCCGCTCGATCATCTGTCCGGCAATGAGCATATGGTTTGATGATCCGGTGCTTTTCCACGATTTACGCTGGAGCATGATGGTGTTGGTTCCGATGATGCCGATAATGACCAGCAAGAGGATGATTTCCATCAACGCGATTCCGCTACGGGTGCACAGCCCTCGCGGTTTCGCTTCTATTGCCGGTATTCTGCTGTCGTTCATGCTTACCTGCCTGCTACGGAGTAGTTACCGCGATTCTTCCGGTCGCCGGAAGAACCGAGATGTTTTTTTTACGGTTGTTCTTTGTTTCCACTGAAATCAGCATACCATGAACGGTGGTCGAGCCGTCACCACGGAAGATGATCGAACGGTGCGTTCCAGCCCCGGTAATTTTCAGGGAAACTGTTGGCTCCAGTTCAAATGGTTCCATGTACCTGGTGTCAACACCTGCGTCGTAAGACCCCTTGTTGCCTGCTGTTTCATTGTCTATAAAAGCATATACTGATTGCGGTCTCGACGTTGTATCAAAAAAAACTCCACAGTGAATCCGTGAGTCGCCCAGCGCACGGGTTTTCACCATCAGTAACTTTTGCCTGATGCCATTAGCTGCACTTTGCAGTTTCAGATTCTCGACCATTGGTATCATGCTCGGAATCGTGAAAGCCGCAATTAAGCCAAGAATCACCACTACGGTGAGTACTTCTACAATTGTAAATCCCTGGTTTTGCTGCTGATGGTTCATAAACTACTGCTTTCTGCGCTGAGTTGCAGTATCCATGGTAAGAAGGAACTTAATATTTGATTGCGACTAATTCCTGATATATACCTAATTATAGTATACAGTCAAAATTATGACAGAACAAGCATATAATTAACAAGTTGCAAGTTGCAAGTCACAAGTCGCAAGTTAGGAGGAGATACCCTCACCCATCAGTTTTTCCAAACTCTATTTTTCCTCTCTGTGGTCTCCGAGTCTCTGCGGGAAAGCCTCTTTCTCTGACGATCCGTGTGAATTTGTTACGGTTCCCTATTTACCCAAATCCTTCATGCTTGAATTCTTCAAGGCTACAACAAGTTTTAATCTACCACCAGTTCGCTACTGCGGCCGCAAAGACGTCTGCAAATGTGATAACCCTACCTGCTTGCACAAAAGGTGGACAACAAGGGGTGATAGCGCAAGACCGGCGTCCTCGACGGGCTTGAGCGAAAGAGGGGACACCCTCTTCCAAAAGCTCTTTATTCCTGTTTATTAATAATTGCCTCATTACTGGGTACCCGTTTTATTTTATTAGATTATAGATTAGTTTCAGGATAAGCCACGTCGGGCTATCCAGTACCCGGGAAGGAGTGATCATGCGCAAGTTCTTAACCGTTCTATCATCTATTCTGGCAGTTGCCTCTGCCCAGGACCAACTCTCAATACTCATAGGAGATATCCAGAGCGGCCCTGTCACCTACTACTCCCCTGAGGCATACTCCTTTTATACCCGCAAAGGTCATCAAATTTCTCCCCAACCCCCCAAAGAAAACGCGGTCCGCTGCTATCTGGCTGCAATCAAGCTGGGCAACATGGGAAACGCAGCCATGCCTGCGGTACCCGTACTTATCCAGAATTTCCCTAAAGCGGTTCATGTTTCTGAAGTGTCCAATGTTCAATATACCGGCGAGGGACTCTTTGAAGATTGGGTTCAGACCTACATTATGACTGAGAAAAACAAGTTCCTTCTCTCCTCCCCTTTCCTTGACTATAACTCCATATCCATCTGTGAACAGTATATTGAAACAGTTCACGATGTGCAGTTTTTAAATGATAATCCCCGGGCCGGCAATGTGCCAGCCGGTACAATTGTAAATATTACCGTTACACTTACCCTGAACATGGCTACCTGTGCTCTGGAAAAAATTACAGGCATTTCACTGGGCAATGATCAAAGCGCCTGGAACTCATGGTGGGAACAGAGCGGAAACGCTGCACTGCCTGCCTCTTCAGAAGTCGCTGCGGTTGTGACCTCTCCAGCCCTGGCTTCGGGGCAGTCCTTTTCAGAGATCGTAGCGAAAGGGAAATACCGTATGAGCCTTACTACCGGCGATGAGCTGGTGGGAATAGTCGAATCCAAAGATGATACCTCGCTTATACTTGAAACTTTAGACGGAAAGCCTTACGCCTTTCGTCACTCCCTAATATCAAGATATGAGCTTCTTGAGCTTCCTGAGGTAAAGAAGGCAAAACAGGCCCCGGCGCCTGTAAAAAGCCCGCAAGTAATTTCATTTGATGCGCTGCGGCAAAAATCTTCCGAAAATCCCCTACTGGAGGTTTCCATAAAAAATGGTTCGGTTTTTAAAGGCCGGCTTTTCTCAATTGATGCAGAAATGCTTCAGATTATTATTGAAAAATCAAGGCTTCCATTTTCCCGTGATGTAATCAATAAATTGATGATTCTTCCTGAACAGAAGACTCCAGATACCGTCAGGAAGATGCAGGGACCCTTCGACACGGTCTTTGTTAAAAATCCCCAGACCGATGACTGGGGCAGGGCACAACCGGATTTAGTATATGAGGGGAAAATCAGGAAAGAGGACGCCCAGACTGTTACCATAGAACTCCCGGATGGTAAGCAGGAGAAACTATCCAGATCCACCATCAAGAGAATAACCCGGCATTCATCAGACAGCTTTGATGAACCGATAAAAAAATATGCTAAACCGCTATTCTGTCCCGATGACATGTTTCTGGTCGATATGCCTCCCGGAAAACAGGGTAAGCCCTATTTCAAGGTTTGTGTAGACAGATATGAATTTCCTAATATCAAGGACACACGTCCGATGGGAAATGTTTCATATGATCAGGCAAAGCAATACTGCGAACAGAAAGGCAAACGCCTGTGTACGGCACAGGAATGGCAGTGGGCATGCAGCGGCCTTGAGGGCTACACCTATCCCTATGGATGGAACGTTGAGGAACAGAAATGCAATGCCGACACCAGAGCCGTGGAGACATCGGGCAGCAGGCATAACTGTGTAAGTAAATTCGGTGGTTATGACATGACAGGTAATATCTTTGAATGGGTAACCGGAAACAAGGCGGAGCCTATGCTTATGGGCGGGCCATATTCAAAGTGCCAGACAGTCTCTCCCGGGGTCGGCGGCTCAGCAAAACCGCAGACCGGGTTACGGTGCTGCAAGAGCAACTGATTGTGCTGTTTGAGGCTTGTAAAGCAGGGCGGGCATAACTAAACAAATATATGGGTAATGAGTGAACTCACTTCAGGTCGGATCGGGCAGATAGAGACCCGCTCATACCCTGGTGTCCCGACAGAGCAGATACGGCTCATCACCCGCTATTCCGAGTCAACAGATTCAGCCATCACTGACGCCAGCTCATCAACAACCCTGCTCAGGATATTATCAGAATTGTAGTAACCATCCGATATTCTACTCTTCAGTTTTTTTATGTAGGAATCCCGCGAGAGCGGATCCATCCATAAAAACTGGCCTTTGCGGATACCAAGTGATTCGCATTGTTTATTCATACATACCATCCCTGGAAAATGTTCTCCTCCACTCAACAGAAGATCATACATCTTATTTATCGTCCTGCATAAAATAAACCTTTAGAATATTGTAAAATCTGCAGTAATTTCAGTCTGATAAAATCAATGTATCAGTACCGGACGTACTTCAGAATAGTTTTTCCTGTCTTCTTTAACAGTAAGACGGCAATAATACAATCCGTTTGCAATCGATTTTTTTCCGGCCCTGCGGGTCCATACCATGCTGTGCCTGCCCTGATCTTTGAATCCGCTGTAGAGTGAAGCTACCATCCTGCCATCTAAACTGATTATATGCAAGTCAACGCGTGATTTTCCTGAAAGACCGTACTCGATCGAGGCACCATCTTTAAGCCGGCTTACAGAAAAGCTACTGATGCCGTTTTTCCTGGTTCTGCTGACCACGCTTGAACCGCTGCTCTGGACGTTATCAGACACAAACCAGTTCGGGTGAATAAAACCCCTGGCAATCTCTATTGATTGTCCGGAGGGATTAAGCCTCTGGGAATCGAGCATAATTTTTCTCAAGGAGTTGTCACCGTTTACATAGGTTGTAAAAAGTACCGATGAATCATATGAAGAAAATTTTGGAAACGACAGTGTTCTGCCGGTACGTTCGATTCTCCCTGTCACTTTGCGGCCGTAGTCAGATGTTCTGATCTCCATGATTCCGTTTTCAATGTCCGCATAATCAAAAACCATCATGGTTAAACCTGTTCTGGATAGAGAGGGATTCATGTAGTTGACACCCGGCGCCGGTTCCGGGAACACCGGAAAAATTTCACCTGTTTCTATGTCAAGAAACAGTATGTTCCAGTACTGTACCGTATCGTTACCATTAACGGTTTTGCTTTTACAGTCAAATGCCAGAAACCGCCCACCTTTCTCCCAGTCAAGCACATCGGCATAAATTACAGAATTCCTGATTGCCCCGGCATGTGGATTATACAGATGATAAACCTTACTGTTGGAGTTATTTACAAGATCGAATATGTAGATAGACGAATCGGCCCACTTTGTAGTGGCTGCCAGCCTGGAACCATCTGAGGTCATTGCAATCGACGACCACACCCCGTCATTGCTGATAACCCTCTCGGTGCCGCTTTTGAAATCCACCCCTCTGATACAGTTCTTGTTGTCAACAAACAGAAGCTGTCTGCTGTCGGGAATACTGATCGGCTTTCCTGAAATGCTGTTTGCTGAGATGCTGGAGAGTACAGCTGGAGAAACACCCTCCGGAAGCGGATCTATCAGGTAAATTCTTTTTGCATCATCCAACTTTACAGCCGCTATGTACTCTCTGCCGTTTACCTGCGGCGGGTCATTGGAATCGATTATTCCTACTTCATCAAAAGCCTTTTTTACACTGGCATATTCGAAAGAATTTCTTCCAAAAAGATCATCTGCTGACCTTAACGCAGCAAAACGCATGTCTGTAAACTGGGATTGACGGTTAAGGTATCTGGCCTCAAGCACACGGTAATAGATCTTTTCAGTTTTGTCTCGTCCTATGGATGATGCGATCAGGTAGCAGGCTCTGTTTGGAATTCCGGAGTTTATGTGCACGCCGCCGTTATCGTAATCCAGTGTATAGTTGCAGTAATCATCCATGTGATCCGGCTGCCCGAAATTGGATGGCTTCTGCATATCTCTGAAAGCTGAACTTCTGGAGACATCTTCACCTATAAGCCAGTCATCCCTGTCTGCCATCGCAGCAAAGATATCGGCATAAGATTCATTCAGCGCACCTGATTGGAAAACATACTCCAGATTTACCGTGTACTGGACAACCCCGTGAGACATCTCGTGAACAACAATGTCAAGCCCTCCCGCAAAAGGCTTACAATTGTAACCATCCCCGAACACCATGAATCCAGAACTGCTCCATCCTGCATTATCGTAGGGAAGGCCATTGCTGCCGGTAAAGTGAACGATGGCCCTGATTGTTCCCCCTGCACCATCAAGGGAAAGCCTGTTAAATGTGTTAAAAAAATACTCAAAACCCATCCCGACATGACGGTGGGCGCTGATTGCCACAGGATCGTTCCAGCTATTGTCAATTGAGAAGATATTCCTGAAGGAAATTCCTCCATAGGGGGCCTGCTGGTAATCAACAGTCCATATCGCGCCGTAAGGGTTTCCCAGAATATTATCCTGAGAAGAGACCCACATCGGCCTTGTGGCATCGATCAGGCAGTAGGAGGTGTCTTGAAAATAGACATCGATCTGACGTATGGTTCCCGTAAGATCCTCTCCCCAGGCTTTATGAGCCCGGCCGGTAACACTTGAGTTGTATTTCATCAGGATTTTTCCATCGGCAGCGTCTATGAAATAGATCCAGTGCTCAAGAATCCCCCTCTTTACCTGCACATTCCACACAAGATGGACCGTACCGGCATTATCGGTCCAGATATATTTGCCGGCGCTGATCTCACTTTTATCCGGGGAGACTTTATTTCCGGAGAACAGCTCATTTAAAGCCTTTGTTATGGCTGTCAGTGAATCGATTGTGTTTTCTGTGTTAAGGTCTGCAGGAGTCGGAGAGTATCGGGCGTTAACTGAAAGCAAGTTTCCGCCACCCCCGAAATGAAAAGTCACCTCCTGATTCCAGAGCGGAATTCCCTTGTAGTACTGGGCCATCCGGACATGTCTCTGCCCTGTTTCATCGGCAAATTCCTCTACAAGCCTGAACTCCTCTGATGGATTGCTGAGGCGAAAAAAGGCCCGGCCCGAATCTAATATGGAAAGCGCCCTTGAAAATCCGGAAAAGGGAGCGGCTCTTTTAAAGAGCGGAGCCCGGGAATTATTGCTTATTGAAACGGGCGTCCCGTTACGGGCATCCCATACAACACTCCAGTCGGGTTTTTTTTCTATAGAGGAAACAGCGCTCTGAACCGGGTCCACACCCAGTTTTTTAAGCACCTGGTATAGGTAATCGTTTCTTGCCCGGGATGTATCGGTTAAGATTGCCGGCCCCAGTGCATCGTTTATCCAGGAAGCTACCCCCTCTATATGCTGCTTTGAGAGTTGAGTCTCACTATCAATTTTAACGGTTTTTCCCACCGGCCCCCCGGCACTTAGCGGATATGAGATTGAGAATAAAGCTGCGCACAGCGAAATAGTTTTCGCTCCGTAAAAAGCCATCGTTTCTGCCTCCTGAGATATTCGGGTGAAGCGGGTAATCTACAGTTCTTGCAGTGCAGAAAGCATGCCTGCTCTTTTTCAGCGGTTAAGCATCCAACTGATGCGTGTAAATGCTTTAACAGACATAAGAGAGAAAACAAGGAAGAAAAAAAAGAGGAAAAATTCTCTTACTTAAGCTCTTTAAAAAGGATGCCCAACGTCAGGGTGTCACTCTATCTAACGGCAAAAAGATCAATATTTCTAAATGTTTCCCGAATTCCCACTACCTATTTTATCTAATCAAAAATTATGAACGAACAATTTATCACCATCTCAGGCGCCAGACAGAATAATCTCCAGAACCTCAGCCTCAAACTGCCCCTGAACAAAATGACTGTGATCACAGGGGTCAGCGGATCCGGAAAATCCTCCCTGGCTTTCGACACCGTTTACGCAGAGGGACAAAGAAGGTATGTAGAGACATTCTCCTCATATGCCCGTCAGTTCCTGCAGCGCATGGACAAACCAAAAGTCGATAAAATAGAAGGAATCCCCCCCGCCATCGCGATCGACCAGACTAACCCCGTGCGCTCTTCACGCTCTACAGTGGGCACCATGACCGAGCTTAACGACCATCTGAAGCTCCTCTATGCCCGAGCCGCGCATCTTGTCTGCAGCCGGTGCGGCAGTAAAGTAAACCGCGACTCCCCCGGCTCTATTGCAAAACAGATTGAGAAAAACTTCGGCGGTCAGGATATAACCATCTCTTTCAGTGTAACCGTTCCACACAATTTTACATCCGAAGAGGTAAAAGGCTTTCTGCAGGCCCAGGGGTACACAAGAATCCTCCGGGAAGACGGGTTCAGTTTCGATGTAATACAGGACCGGATAATTGTCTGCGCAACGAACCGATCCCGCCTCATCGAAGATCTCGAAGCGGCCCTTAAAAACGGTAACGGTAAATTATCGGTATACCTCTGCTCCGGAGAGAAGAAACAATTCTCAAGCGGACTTAACTGCCCTGACTGCGACATCAGCTTCAAGGATCCCACCCCCGGTCTCTTCTCCTTCAACTCGCCAATCGGAGCCTGTGAAACATGCAGGGGCTTTGGCAGAATAATAGACTTCGATATCGACCTGGTGATACCGGACAAAAACAAGTCTCTTCAAAAGGGTGCAGTTAAACCATTCCAGACAGAGAGCTACAAAGAATGTCAGACTGAACTGGCAAGATTCGCCCGGCGCAGAGGCATTCCCCTTGACATCCCCTGGAAAGATCTGAACCACCTGCAGAAAGAGTGGGTTATTGAAGGTGAAGGAGAGTGGGATGAGGGGAAATGGTACGGTATAAGAAGATTTTTCAAGTGGCTCGAATCAAAAAGCTACAAGATGCACATCAGGGTACTTCTGTCAAGGTATCGGGCTTACCAGATTTGCCCGGTCTGCGATGGAGCGAGGCTCAAGCCTGAAGCTCTTTTGTGGAGACTTGGAGAAAAGAACCTCAATATCCATGAACTTGCGCTTCTTCCGATCAGCGATGCTCTTGACTTCTTCAAAAGTCTTGGACTTAAATCTCATTGCGATGAGGCAGCAGAGATGGTCCTCAATGAAATCCTTACCAGACTTGATTACCTGGTCAGTGTGGGGCTGGGATATCTTACTCTGGACCGCCAGTCCAGAACCCTCAGCGGAGGTGAAGTACAGAGAATAAATCTGACCACCGCCCTGGGAACATCACTTGTTAATACTCTCTTTATTCTTGATGAACCCAGCATAGGTCTGCATTCCAGAGATATCGGAAGGCTTATCGAGGTCCTTCACAAGCTCCGTGATGCCGGAAACACTCTTCTTATTGTAGAGCACGACCCCGAACTTATAAGAGCCG
>JAAYYB010000423.1 GCA_012515615.1 Fibrobacter sp. | reverse complement strand
CAACCGCTGCAGTTTTACCTCCAGGAACAATGACCCTACCAGCAGGTGCTAATGGACAAACCCTAAGATACAATAGTGGTGCTTGGGTAGCTAACTCAACTATTTATAACAACGGTACTAATGTAGGAATTGGGACTACTGATCCTAGCTCTAAATTACATGTTGTGGGTAACACTTATTTTAATGGCGTAACCAGCGTGGTGCACAATTCAAAATATGGGTTATTTTTACAAAGATCAAATGTTACAGCTGGCTCTGAAAATTTAATTAGATTCACAGGCTCTACTAACAGCGCTTACTATGGTGCTTATTTTGGAGCAATAAGAGTTGGGGCGGGTTCTAATCATTTAGTTTTTGGAACCAGTAATAATGATTCTACAGGAGATAATATTGAAGAAAGGATGAGAATAACTAGTAACGGCAACGTCGGCATAGGTACAGTTGCTCCTGGCTATAAGTTAGATACATACACCCCTAATACTTTAGATGCTTATCTTCGTGTTCAAAGACAGGGAACAACTAAACCAGTTGGCATTACTTTAGCTAATGACACAGTCAATACTTCTTATCTCTATATGCCAGCCGGTAGAAACGATCTAAGGTTTTATACTGGAGGAGATAGAATGACTATTTTAAATAGTAATGGGAATGTTGGGATTGGAACCACTAATCCAACTGGTACATTTCATGTAAATCGTAATGATGGTTCGGTTATATTTGAAGATGGGGCTAGTGGACAAGCATATTTTAATATAGATTTTTCTAATGCAGGATCGCCTCAAATTGGTATGTCTGATAAAGGTAATGATAATGCTTGGGCTATAGGCACAGATGATTCTGATAATTCTTTTAAGATTGCAGGAGGTACTTTGACTAGCATTCCATTAATAACATCAAATACAAAAATGACCATTTTAGCTAATGGCAACGTAGGGATAGGGACGACAGCGCCTGATGCTTCTTTATCAGTAAGGTCAGCTAGTCAAAATGCGGTAGTTAATATATTTGGGGTATCTTCGACTGTTGATTATGGTGTAATCCAGGTGTCAACTTCTGGAGGGTTAATGAATCCTAATAATAGACCATTAATTCTTCAGCCAAATGCCGGCAACGTCGGTATCGGCACCACTAATCCTCAAGCTAGATTAGATTTAGGCGGTGGTGCTAGTGGAAGAATTGTAGGGATAGATACTAATCCAGCTGCGGTAAGAGGGGATAGTGATGTTGTCCCAAAGAAATGGATAGTTGATAATTTTGCTCCAATAGGAACAGGCGCTGGCTCTGCTTTTGTTCAAGGTGGTAACTCTTTTGGTACTAAGGCAACTCTAGGAACTAATGATAGTCAAACTTTAGCTTTTGAAACGGCTGGCGCTGAAAGAATGACTATTTTATCTAATGGTAATGTGGGAATTGGGACGGCGGCGCCGGGAAGTAAGCTTGAAGTAGCTGGAACCGTTATGTTAGGTAGTAATACGGTCAGTAAGGGTTTGTATGTAGATTCGAGTGGTAATGTTGGTATTGGGACAGAAGGAGGATCTACTGTAGGACAAAGAAGGTCTGGTCCATATAGCTCACTTGATATTTATGGGCCAGACGTATCTGTTAGTACAGACGCTACAGCAGCGAGTGTTTTGCGATTAAATAGAGATATAGCAGATCCAGTAAATTATGAAAGAAAACATGCTGCTGTAGATTTTATGTTAAGTCGATGGCAAGATTTAGCAAATTATCCTCACACTAGATTGGATTTTAGATTATCTGGTAGTCCTAATGATAGCAACAACCCAACCATAGATGTGATGTCATTAAGATCTGATGGCTCCATCGGTATCGGCACTACCGCTCCT
>JAAYYB010000296.1 GCA_012515615.1 Fibrobacter sp. | reverse complement strand
CATTCCGGGATGGATGCAAAAAACAGTGGGGTGTAGATGTTGATGACCAGGAACTGGTGGGTAATAATCTGGGTGGCCTGATCTCCGTTTGCCAGAGCAAACATGGTTGGGATGCAGACCTTGAGGTCCTCAAAGAATGCGTGCGAGGGAAGTGCGACAACCTGTTTGGCAAGGATCCGGCGCTGCATGATCTCTGGGAAGGGTGTACCTGGTTTGTGGACTGGATGCATGCTGTAGACAACCCGACTTTTTCCTACAAGGAAGTGCCCTGTCCCGCAGAGCTGGTCGAAATGTATTATTCCAGAATGCATCCGCGACCATAATTTTGTCGTGCCGGGTTTGCTTTGATGGTACGGATCAGCAACTGATCTGGTAAAAACAGACCTGCTCTGGGGATGCCCCCGCAGAGTCGTGGTCAGCTTGTAAAACAGTTATTCTGATATCTCTGTTGATGTGAAGCTCCAGCTTTTTGCGGTTGTGGTAAATCGGAGTACGCCTCTAAATCAGCCGGGTTAATAAATTTGGTATTTCTATTTCCCGAACCGGGTATTGATCCCTTAGGAAGCATCGTTACATTGGTATCTTTTTATCTTTCCTTCTGGATTATCGCACGTACTTTATTACCAACAGGAATTACTTTATAGATTAAATCTACAGCAGGTTTATGAGAGTAAGTTTGCCATGATAGAAGTTTGAAACCTGTTTTCTTCATCAGATATGAGAATGAGTCTTTGCAGAACTCGTTACAATGACCTGGAACAAAGTTTTTTGAGTACTTTTTCTTGTATATGTGATATCTCCTGAGGAAACGCTTATACTTCAGTTCCCAGCTGTCAATATTAGGCACCTCTATTAATGCGTATCCACGCGGTGAGAGCAGATCACGAATTCTGTTCATCACAATTTCCGAATCGGGGAAATGTTCAAGAACATGCCTTAAAACAACTATATCCCATTTAATGTTTTCCAGAGTTGTGTTCTCCATGAAATCAGCCTGCATTACAGGAAGTTTTAATTTTTCCTTTACAGACTCAACAAGGAACGATGACAGCTCCAAACCTGCAACCTGAAGCCCGTCTTTAGATGCCAGATGCAATATCCGCCCGTTGCCAAAGCCTATTTCAAATAATGATGTCGCAGATTTCACGTGTTTTCGTATGTAGTTGTAGGATGCAGCCTGGTTTAGATTTATTGGATGGTTATCCAGAAATGGATCGATGAAAACTTCGGCATATTTCTCCTGGTTAATCCCCGCGGTAATATCATAATTGACTAATTTGCAATCCAGGCAGCGGTAATATGCAAACTGTTTTTCAAATCCAACTCTTTCAAGAATTTTTAACCTTTTACTGTTACACAACCTGCAGCTATCGATCATAATTGCTCCCATAGAAACGCCTGTATTTCACATTGCACAAAATATAGTTCCTGCCTACCCCTTGTCCGGAATGTGCTGTGTTGCACTGGCCAGATGATCCAGCGGCTTGGGCACTTGGAAATCCCGAGATTGGCGCGCCTGACTTATGCACCAGGATCAGAGCCCGGCTGCACTTATCCATTGTGCATAAAGGCTTTCATAATAGTAACACTAAAGGGGCTACTTTCCTTTCATTGCACCTTTAATGAGAACATTTTCGGATATGGCAAAGCATTTGCAGTTTTGAATTACTAAGCCATTATAAACAAACGAGGAAAAACTATGAACCCTTCGGGCCCGTTAAGAAAAGAGCACCGTCTAATAGAAAAACTTCTCACATTGATTTATCATGAAACGCTGCTCATGAAAAAACAGAAGCGGGTAAACCCGGTTTTTATCGATACTGCGGTTGATTTCATCAAAATTTACGCCGACAGAACTCATCATGGCAAAGAGGAGCAGATCCTTTTTGAAACACTTAAAGAACGCAAGCTCAAGGAAGAGGACAGGCTCATGATGGAGGAGCTGATCAAAGATCATGTGACTGCCAGGCAGATCACAGAGCAGCTTTTTGAGTACAAGAATAAATATGTATTGGGAGATCACGATTACCTGCAGCGGATTGTGGAAAAGATGGATGAGCTGGGGAGTATCTATCCAGCACACATCTGGAAAGAAGAGAACTCATTCTTTCCGGCAGCCCTGACCTACCTTAATGAATCAGAACAGCAGGACATGATAGGACAATTCTGGGATTTTGACAAAAACATGATCCACATAAAATACACACAGGTCATCACAAGGCTTAAAGAAACCTCACAGGCTGACACGGGGGAATACGGCTACTAGTGGAACGTTCAGAGGTTCAGCGTTCAACGTTCGCCAAGAATGAACATCTCTTGACCTCTTAACCTCTGAACGCTGAACCTTGTAGCCTTTTACTTGAAATCGTAATTAATAATATCCATGCCCCTCCTGCATATCTCAATGCCATACTGGGTCCAGTCCCCCTGTCCCCAGTACCTGAAGCAACTAGTCTGGGATGTAAGCAGATGAAAAAGGGCATTGCGGTATCTATGCTCGGCTGTTTCAGGTTTTCTGCTCAGTACTTTTTCGTTAAACAGAGAGCTGAGCTTCAGCATGGGATCGAGTACGTTCTGATATCCATTTACCCATGAAATATTGTTTGTCCAGCTCCCACCGTCCATGTGGAAACGGTGATCCATCTTCTTTAAATCCTCAACGGTCTTTGCAAGCTTCTCACTTCCCTGGCCAGGAGTAAATCTTTCCCAGATCACTTTCTGAAAGATCGGCTGCACGACCGGAAAATCCGATTCCTTTACCCCAAGAGCAAAGAGATGCTCCAGGTATTCGGTAACATTCATCAGGACTGTTTCAGAGCCACTGCACTCATTGACAACATCACCATATTTTGACGGAAACTCATTCATCATAACCCCGCCATTCTCTCCATCAGCAATCTGAGTCACAAGCGGAGGCACCCGCCTGCCCCCCAGCTCCCATGTTGAAAGCGATTTGGCTTCATAGTAGGGCTGCATCTGCGCGACCAGTTTCGTATCGCTCCCTTGAGTCTTTATGATTGCAATGATTGAAACCTCGTCACCGTTGGAGTTCCTGCAGACAAGCCTGTGCGGCAGATGCTTCAGTCGTGGCCCAAAGCCATCCAGCGTGTTTTCAACAGTGTGTTCCTGAACCAGAAGCCATTTATAGCCGCATTCTTTGAGAGTTTTGATATATTCATAAGCGACGTCGGGGTGATTTGGAAGAGCCATCTCAGAGGGAGAGAATCCCCTGACCCTCTCAAGAGCCTCAGTGCCGAACATAGCCGCGAAATGGTGCTGCCAGGCCTTGACATGAAGCTTAAAATCCTGAACCGGTGTTGATGGTGCCACAGCATGTCCCCATGGTGCGCCAAGCCACTCAACATAGTTACGGTATTTGGGGTCCATCGTTATCTTTTTAAGGTTATCAAGAACATCATTGAGTCCCATCTGCTGAAAACCATAAAGAAGTGTGCCTGAGTATTCAAGCATCACTCGGGGCTGTTTTCCTTCACCGGCATACTGGGGGATAAAATCACCCATTCTCTTATAACACCACTGAAATACCGGCGCATTATGATTATCCCCGATCCCCTGGTTGTTCATCATGTGTTGAAGGTTACTAATGATAGTCGCGGTTTTGAGATCACCGCCACCTGCAGGTATGAGGGGCTGGTGCATGTGAAGTGCCACAGCACAGGCGCTTTTTATCCTGTGAAAAGGAATCCTGCTGTCATTGACAAAGATCGGCTTTCCTGCTGTAGAAGTCATCAGGTTTTCAATATCAATCTCAGAACCGGAAATATTTGGCAGGCCCTCTATCTGTTCTGGAAGCTTTCCCATCGGTTTCATCTATGTACCCCTGAGTTAAAAATTTAGTTCTCATCTCATAAAGAGAATTCGAAGGACATCCCGGGCCGGCTCTCTGTTATTGAGGGAGGCCTGGCGATGAAATCCAAATTATAGTATTACAGCAGACCCTTTTCCAGCAGTAAATCACAGGCGGAAATTTAATTGTGCACGGGCTGTTTTTCCATTTCCCCGATCAGCCGTTCAGCTTCATCAAGGTCCTGATGGCACTTGTAAACCCACGCTTCACCCCAGTAGAAATTACAGCTGGTCTGGGCCCTCAGAATGTGCCAGTATGCATCATTAGCAGCTTCAGCGGATACATTCCCTTTTACTTTGTGGAATCGGCCGCTTATATCCTTCACTCTCTTCAGCGCGTCTTTCTGTGCAATGGATCCTGTCCACTGTAAAAAATCTTTACCATTATGCCACCCGGTGTTCCAGGCTCCTGTCTTCACATTCACCACCTTTGATGCCCCGAATTTATTAAGGTATTCAGTAATGAAAACAGGTGAAATATTAGAGACGCCACTTTTTGCATTCTCAAGCAGTTCCCGGTAAAAGTAGTTCCAGAAATTGCTCTGTTTATTAGTGTTTCGGAACCACCCCCCATTATCTCCATCTGTACAGGTTGTAACCAGCGGCGCAAAATCACACCATTTTGTTCTCTCTTTGACTTCGTTTTCAAACCAGCCTGGATCCATTCCCGAAAGTTGCGCATCGGAAAGTTCCCGATCTCTGACTATAACTGTGATCTCATCATCACCGTATCTTGCAATATGGGGTTGGTACCTTAGCTCCTGCCAGGACATCTGATCAAGCGGTTCTACATTTTCACTGTCTACAAAGACATACTTATATCCCAATCTGCGCAGCATTGGAATCATCTCCATGCAGAAGCCCATTTCCGGGGGCCAGAACCCCGGAAAGTCAGATCTCCAGAATAGATGGCGGGCGATACCCTGCCAGCGGCTGCAGTGCTGCTCTCTGTCCAACTCCGGAATAAGAGGCAGAACGGGATGATAATAACCGGTTCCCAATATTTCTATGATTTTTGTATTCTGGTAATGCCACAGCATCTTTCCACATTTCACTACACCATACACACGGTTCTGAAAAGCCGGGGCGGAAAGAGTTTCAAGTAGTGTGCCTGATAATGAGAGATGAACCCTGGCAAGATCCTCATAATCCCATAAAACCCGCGGTACCCGATCCAGAGTCCAGAGTATCTCTTTTGCTTCCCATTCATTTTCAGCCAGTAGAGATTCCAGATTCCCTGATGGCTGATGAAAATTCAATACCAGAGCATGATAGATCTTATCAGGCATATATCCCCCCGTACTCTGATTCCTGACTTTTTGCTAATCTGAAATAAATATTTAAATGTGGACATCGTATCAAAGTTAGTGGCAACACGGTTTTGTTGAAACCAAAGAGAGTTTAATTTCAACTGGTAATGGATTGCCTGTTATGTTATCCCAAAGACTATCCCAGTTAAATTCTGGGAGTAATT
>JAAYYB010000295.1 GCA_012515615.1 Fibrobacter sp. | reverse complement strand
AGAATCTATGCGGAAAACTACCACCTGATCCGGCACCTTTAGTATACTTAAACCAATGCGTCGCTTCGCTCCGGATCAGGCTGCCGAATAGCGCCGGAATCGGGTGCTGAATAGACCGGAATACGCACTTTGCAATGCATTAAACAAAATATGTCCAGAACTCGTTAAAGAAATCAATGATGGCGTTTTACTTACACCAAAACAATTGCCTGATTTCCCAGTATATACCTGTGATATTCAACCTTATACAGAAGCGATATCCTAACAAACAATTACAAGAGCACGGGAAAAGTAAAAGATCGGCGAGGAGACCGGAGCGGCAGGATAAAAAGTGCTCCAAACCAACGCACAACATCAAGGTTTTTTCTGCATTCGGATGCAGAAAAAACATGTTGAACGAAGATCGTTCCGTTAAAGCACTAATGCCACATTATTAATAGCCACAATCAGCCGCTGATGACCTTCTGGAAATAATACAGATACCAGCTTGCATCCATGATTATAGCTACATACCGCATTGTATCAGACTGGGGTTCTATTCTGGGGGATAACTCGGCTACGGCTGCAATACTGGACAGGCTTTTAGAAAATGCGCTTGCCTTTAACATCAAAGGGAAAAGTTACAAATTATCTAAAACACCGGAAAAGGAGGAAAATTAACTATTTTCAGGTGGCTGGTTTTGAAGTGCCCATAAATGGCTGGTTTTCAAGTGCCCGGCGACACATTCCACCTGTAACATGTAAATCTTATTCCGGGTTTCAGTTCTCCCCTGCCGGCTCCTGGCTGGTATTCAAAGATGAGACTAATGACATGTTAAAACCGGTTTTCATAGCTCTTCCAGTCATAAAAGACTCCCATTTCTTTCCGGGTGAGCCGCTTTACCCGGGCCGGCTTATGACTAAAGACGCCCCCCCCGCATGAGTGCCAGGACTACAGATCCGCTGGGATTTACGGTCTCAAGCGGAGAACACGGGCTCTGGAAATGGGATCCCGGGAGAGTGGATAAGGCTAAAGTTTTGGATATGGCGGAGGGGATTATTCAGACTGAGTGAATATGGTTGTTTCAGGCCAGCCTTCAACATTGGATTAAAATCTACCGAAAACCTTATTTGACCTTTCATACTTTAAATTATATAATTCTATTTTACCCAACATTTTTCGACTTTCAGAAGAGATTACTGACGATTTTGAAACACATTCATGTGACTTGTGCCATAATTGAGCATAATGGTTTGGTTCTCGCAGCTCAGCGCAGTGCCACTATGAGTTTACCTTTAAAGTGGGAATTTCCAGGGGGGAAAATTGAACCAGGTGAAACAGCAGAAGGTTGCTTAAAACGTGAGTTGGCTGAAGAGTTAGACGCCGATGCAGATATCGGAATTAACCTTCCACAAAGTACACATACCTACCCCACTTTTACTATCACACTTTATCCATTCGTTTGTTCAATAAACTCCAGTAAGTTAGTATTGAAAGAGCACCATGCAATTAAATGGCTCTTACCAATAGAACTCGGTTTACTTGATTGGGCCGAAGCGGATTTACCTGTGCTTGAATCCTATTTAGGGTACCTAAGGGGATAATCTTTCATGGATAAACTTGAATATGGCTTGTATGAAGCGCTGCTTGATGAATATCTCCATGGTTTACTGGCACAACATCCTGAGTTAAAAACAGTTTTAGGAAAAATTGAAACCGAAGAACAACCATCGAAGTATGCATCATTTGTAGCAAAAGTTCTTGAACAGGCATTACGTGAAGAAACTGATCCGGAATTAAGATTAACATTATGCAATAAAATCCTGGAAAATATTTCAGGTGATAATAACAGAACTCATTTAAGAAAGCACCGGCTTGTTAGAGATGAAAGCTCAGTTTTACTTGAAATCACTCCACCGAATTACAATATCTCAGGTATCCCAAGGCCGCACACACCACTGGCAGAAAGCAGCCTATTCACCGGTTCACCACGTGAGCCACAACTTGCTCATGAGCTAATTCAAGAGATGCGTTCTGCTGATGAGGTCAACATTTTAGTCTCGTTTATAAAATGGTCGGGCCTAAGATTGTTGATTCCAGGGTTCGAGGATCTTTGCAGTCGCAATATTCCAGTACGTGTAATAACAACATCTTACATGGGGGCTTCAGACTCACCTGCAATTGAATGGTTAGCCGGGTTGCCTAATGTTCGTATTCGCATATCTTACGATACAGAGCGGACTCGTTTACATGCAAAAGCATACCACTTCAAGCGTAATACAGGGTACACAACCGCGTATATTGGGTCTGCAAACATGTCCCATTCCGCCATAACCAGCGGTTTAGAATGGAATCTGAAGGTAACAGCTTCAGACATGATGCATATCATTGAAAAGTTTTCAATAGAATTCGAAACATATTGGAACAGCCGTGAGTTTATTCCATTCAACAGAGATGATCCGACAATGTTTCGCGAAGCCATTAAAAGGGCTCGAAACAATCAAGGGAACAAGCCATATATATTCTTTGACTTACAGCCGCACCCATTTCAAGAACGCATTCTTGAAGCACTTGAACGGGAGCGAAGCGTTCATAACAGGTGGAAAAACCTCGTTATTGCTGCAACCGGTACAGGTAAGACAGTTGTTGCTGCATTTGATTTTAAACGTTTTTTTGAAAAGAAGAACAAACAAGCAAGGCTACTTTTTGTCGCACACCGGCAGCAAATTTTGCAACAAGCGCAAGCAACATTCCGCAACGTGCTTCGTGATAACAATTTCGGGGAATTATTGGTCGGAAATTTTCAAGCAACCAGACTTGAACACTTATTCTGTTCTGTTAATATGTTAGCAAACAGACGTCTGTGGGAACAGGTTGGTAAAAATTTCTACGATTACATAGTTATTGATGAAGTTCACCATGGTACGGCAGATAGCTACCGACCTATATTTGAGAATTTTTCACCCGAAATTCTTCTTGGACTAACTGCTACACCAGAGAGAATGGATGGTGGGAATGTCGCCGCAGACTTCGGGAACCGCTTCGCCGCTGAGATAAGATTGCCGGAAGCATTAGATGAAAAACTGCTCTGTCCATTTCACTACTTTGGTGTAGCGGATCCAATAGCAATAAACCAGGATAAGTTCTGGCGTAAGGGAAAGTATGATGCATCTGCGCTTGAAAATGTATATGTCATTGACACTACCTTAGCAGAAAAACGTATTAATACAATTATTAGTGCTCTTCACCATTATGAACCAGACATAGCCAATGTTAAAGGAATAGGGTTTTGTATCACCATAAAACATGCAGAATTCATGGCAGAAAAGTTCACGAAATCAGGAATTCCTGCTGGTGCTTTTGTTTCAGGGGTAGATAGCAATAGAAGCCAGGAACTGCTATCTAACCTTCAATGTGGACAGTTAAAGTTCCTGTTTACTGTTGATAGGCTGAGCGAGGGTATTGACATACCTGAAATAAACACAGTCCTGTTTCTTAGGCCAACTGACAGCCTCACCGTTTTTCTACAACAATTAGGGCGTGGGTTAAGACACTCACCAGGTAAAGAAGCGCTTACTGTTTTGGATTTTGTTGGTCAAGTTCACAGGAATTATCATATAGAGCTAAAATTCCGTTCTCTTTTACCACGATACCGTTTCTCAATGGAAAAAGAAGTCGACCTGGAGTTTCCACATCTGCCTGCAGGATGTTCGATCCAATTAGACCGGGTCTCACGGGAATACGTCTTAAAAAACATTCGTGATAGTGTTAGAAATTTAGCAACACAAATACCAGATAAGCTTAGTACGTTCAAGAATGAAACAGGCCAGGACCCAACTTTCGGGAACTTTATCGATTATTACGGCTTTGAACCAGAAGTTTTACTGGCTAAAGAGACATGGTCAGGGTGGAAAGCAAAAGCAAATCTCACTTCTGCTCCTAAAGGACCCGACATTCAGAGATTAAAAGCTGCGCTAATTCGGGCAACATTTATCAATGGTCCCATGGAAACGAAGCTCTTAAAAGATGTCCTTGACAACATTTTAAAAGGTGACATTAATAATGCGATCAAATTGTCCGGTAGCTATTTGGGGCTCTTTTACTACCGTTTGTGGGGTGACAAAGGTGAAAGTTTGGGATTCACATCTGTTGAGCACTCCTATCGGCAGCTTGCCAAAAATCCATCAATCATTTCCGATTTAATCGAGATAATTAACTGGTCAATAAATTCCAAACTATCCAGCGGTATAATTCCAGATTTATCATTCAATTTTTTATTTGAATTGCATTCCCAATACGGAATCAAGGAAATACAGGCTTGTGTCGGTCGTGCAAATATCAAAACTGCTGGCCAAACAGGGGTTGGTGTATTGCACTTTCCAGAATACAAAACTTATGCAATTCTAATTACATTTCAGAAAACCGAAAAAGAATTTTCACCAAGCACTATGTATGCAGATTATCCAATTAGTAGGCGACTACTACATTGGGAATCGCAATCGACAACATCACAACTATCAGAAACAGGCCAAAATTTTATCCATCATAAAAACCGTAGGTATACTATTCTTATTTTTGCCCGAAGCCAAAAAAAGATTAACAAAATAACAGCGCCGTTTGTTTATCTTGGCCCGGCAGACATTGTAAGTTATGAGAGCGAACGCCCCATCAAGATTATATGGGACCTTAAACATGAAATGCCGGTAGAAATGTTTGAGGATAACCGTAAAGGTTAACAGTTTAGAAGTCCCGTTTTGGAAGGAGAGCTCTGCAAAATTGAAGAACCCTGACTTCCTTAACTCCTTCTTTTTTTCCTTTCTCCTCACCTATCTTAATTCCTTCTTCTCTACCTTCTTCCATGACTTGTTCCTTGCCTTTTCTCGTAGCCTCAGCAGTAGCCTTCTCTACCCTCTCTTTAATGCGAGCTTCAAAAATCTCCCCAAGGAAACTGTCCCTTGGATCTTTCTCCATTTCTAAGATCTCCTTCATACGATCCTTGAGCTCTTTAAGCAAATTCTCTGGCGCCGTACCTGCCAGATAAGTTATTAATGATTTATAGCATTCGCTGGTCACGATATCTTCATTGAGCTCCTTGAATATTACGAGTATATCCCCGATTTTCTCTAAAAGATCCGGGCTGTGTGTTCCCTCTTCCTGATATTTCTTTCAGGATTTTTGGTTTGGCCGGAGGCCCTTTATTGGTGAGCTTACAGCCGTCGTTGT
>JAAYYB010000294.1 GCA_012515615.1 Fibrobacter sp. | reverse complement strand
GAGAAAGCTACAGGATCAAAAACCGCACTAAATTGGGTCTAATACCCTCAAATCTGTTATCTTCTGGAAAGCATAATGGGAAATAATATTCCGGTGAATGTGGGAAATATTAAACCGGTGTTGACATATCCATTGGAATCTGAGAAAATAGTAGTATCTGCATTAATATAGTGTACAGCAGCACTCTCTACAGGTAAAAATTTATAGTTAGTATAATCGAACTCTCTTACGCTAACCTGCATATTAATAGAAAGTGGCTGATCTAATTCTCTTATCTGAGTAGTATCAATTCTACCTGAATCGCTGTATGGATAGGGGCCGTTTCCAGGACAAGCAGATGAATTAATAATCGACCATAGAAATAGTAAAAGCAGTAAATATAAAAGTGCCCTGAGCTTTCCAGGAAATCTAATTTCTTTAATCACAATATTCCACAATTAAAATGCAAATCCATTCAGGTGCTGCTCATTTTTATTGTACTCTTTCTAATCTTCTCCCGCGAATAATTGTGGTGACTGTATCCCAATTGGACCCTGAAGCGCTAACAAACCCCTCTTTACTTATTTCGTAGCTATATTTGTATGGTGTTGTGTATGTCAAAAAACTGGCATTAGTATATCCATTGGAATCTGAGTAAATAGTGGTATCTGCATTGAAATAATGAACAGCAGCACTCTCTACAGGAACACTTTCGTGGATAGTAAAATCGAACTCACTTACACTAACCTGCATATTAATAGTAAGGGGCTGTTCTAGTTCTCTTATCTGAGTAGTATCAATTCTACCTGTATCGTTGTATGGATAGGGGCCGTTTCCAGGACAAGCAGATGAATTAATAATCGACCATAGAAATATTAAAAAAAGTAAATTTAGTAGAGTGTTGAATTTTCCAGGAATTCTAAATTTATTATTATCCATATTTTTCTACCCTTTAGCGAGTATTTTTATTCGGGAATTCTGCCATAAATAATTGTGCCATTCTGATCAGTAATCACGATGTCTTCATTCCTGATAAAAGCAGAACTGTTATTAAACGAGGGATCGTTCTGCTTATTCCAGTCAGACCAGTCGCTGTAATGCAAACCAATGACATTACCGCTCATATCAGGAGCAATAGCACCACCGGCGTTCAATGTGCCTGTAAAGAAGTAAAGTACTTCGTAAAGGGAATCGTTTATCTGATTCAAGCTGACCGCTGAACCGGGTATGTAATATGTTTTAAGTTCCGGAGTTTTGTTCTGTTCTACTGTAAAGTAATAATGGACTGTGAAAAAGGATAACGGGGTAGAACTATCGTTCTGGATATAGATCCTCGGCTTACATATATTTCCCTCGTAGTAACCTTCATCTTTGGAAAATACACTGATGCCGGAATTCGGGTTGCTTCCCGGTCCAGCCGTTCCAGTGTGGAATAACTGGCCATGTATTATTGCCCCAATGCTATCTGTAATAACTATGTTTTCGTTTTTGGAAAATGCAACACTGTTGATAAAAGAAGGATCTTTTGTTTTATCCCAGTCAGACCAGTCACTATAATGCACGCCGACAACATTGCCATCAAGGCTGGGCAATACAGCATTTCCAGTATCAAGAGGACCGGCGAAGTAGTATTGGATTTCATAAAGAGTGTCATTTAGCTGATGCATGGAGGTAGAAGAGCCGGGCACCCAATATTGTTCCAGTACAGGTGTTTTATTCTGGTTAGTTGTGAAATAATAATGGACTGTGAATTTTGATAAAGGAATGGAGCTTCCATTTTGAACATAAATACGAGGTTTAGTAATATTGGATTCGTATAATCCTTCATCTCTGGAATATACTAAAAGTTTAGGAAGTGTGTTATTCCTGCGTACAACCCTGAAAGATCGGCCAGTATTGGGGTCCCCTCGGAATATTGTATCCGGTATGAAGAAATACTGGTTGCCATTCCAGATTAATAATTCGCGAGCTTCAACAAGGGGTATTGTATCCAGAGAACCATGGGAGAAAAGATGAAACATGGAATCTGGTATACCGTTCCATACCCATTCTATCAGATTATTGTCTCTGGTGAACCCTGGTTCTGAGGCTATGGAGAGAATTTCGGAAACAGTTGGTAGTCTGTAACCTGATTTGGAAAGATCCGCACTTACTTCAGCATCAATAATTGAAGGCCCCTTAATATCGTAAGGATCATTAAGGGTCACTATAGTGCCGAGTTTTTTGGTGTCCCAGAGGGAATTATAAGTTACATTACTTAATAAATATACGGGTTCAAGTCCTTCTCTTGCACTCAATTCATTACAGAATTGTAAAGCATCGAAGAAATTAACACTGCGAATAGAGGAGTTCGCCGGCGCATCCAGGTAGGAATTAAAAAGGTCTTTTCTGGTAGCAAAGAAATCGGTTACTGTTATTGGTTTTGTAAAATGGATGTTTTGATTGTTGCTGTAGGTTAAATCACCAAACAACAGGTCAGTATCTGTATTTCCATTCCAATTAAAACTTGCTGAGAATATCTCAAGATTATTATGGGTAAAATGCTGGTTGTATGCTGAGCCGGTATCAACCCAGTGGTTGGTTTTTGACTCTTCCGGATTTCCAAATGCGGTTATGGCGTACCCAAGCATAAAACTATCCCTTTGTGCCACCGTAAGCTTCGCAGGTTCTTCAATCATTTTAACCACCTGGGAGAGCGTGTGCGAGGCAACCTCCTCTTTTTCAAAAGAATTCATGAACATGAAAGGGAAACCTGAATTCATGAAATGCGTCATGGTATTAGTGATGTTATATTTATGGCCGGTTGCGTTAAAGTTAATTTTCACATCTATACCATCTATTTGCGTAAAATCTTCCCATACGTATTTCTCTGCCTTGCCTTTACAAATTCCGTTTGCTATGGCACTCAGTGGTCCCACTGGCGGGATAGCGACATCGCATGCTGCCCATGCAGCACTAACTCTTACTGCTAACCTTACCGTGCTCGTCCGTAATGCGGCGTCCTCGAGCTCACCTTCTAATTCGTGGGTGAAGGTATTCGGGTATAACCAAGGCATGAAAATCAATTTCTCCGTTATTGGAATAGTAACACCATTGGCGGTGACCGTTTTATTTGAGAGCATCGGTAGTACTGAATCCGTTTTGAAATAGCCTCCAATGTGTTCCGGGTCAAAGAGATCACCATAAAAGATACATTTCACATCAGGCAGGAAATCCGCTACATCCTGAACCCTGCGCCTATAATACTCAGCTATAAGCTCTCTTAACCCGTGCTGGTATGCTGTGTCATGGTAATCGTAAAAGTATATTGTATCATTGTAAATCCTGGTTTTATACCCAAGAGTGTCATCAGCATTAGCGGAAGATAAAACTCTGGAATATTCATAAGCAAAACGATCGAAATTCAATACATTTTGAAGCGAATCTCTTTCTCTTGCTATTTCCAGTCTCTGCAATGAATCCAGGCGGACCATTTCTGCGGAATCAAGTGCTGTTGATTCAGGAATCAATAGTGTTGATAAAGAAAGAAGTGAATCCAGGGAATCGGCAGCATGTGAATCCCGGGGATAAGCCGCAGGTATCCGCCATTTGTCGATGCCGAAATGGTTGTTGTCATTCTCGTACATCCATTTAAGCTCTTCCTGACTTTTTCCAATCAAAAGCTTGTAGTCATACCCGACATTAGCATCGTAAGTACAGGGTTCGTCATTGCCCAGCATTATATAATCTAATTCAGTTGATGGTAAATGCGTTGCCTTGAATGCTTCGGAAATCACGTCTGCAATCAGGCTTCGGTATGTCTTATCGAGCCCATCAGCATTGTAAGCATAAGAAGGTACATTAGAAGTCTTGAATTCCGAAGTGGATGGATCATCCATAAACAGATTCAGAATAAAATCGTTATCTATGACATCGCCTTCAACTGCTTTATCCATTTTGTTTGATTTACATATCTGGTATGTAATTTCCGGGTTATTTGCATCTTTCCAGAGCTTAAAATGCCTGTTTGCGTTTGGCAGATTTGGTATGAATTTAAGGCCGAAATTATTGCATTTGATGAAGGTGGCGGTAATATTCCGTACAATACCAGTATCTTTTGCGCTGTATTCACCGTCATCCCATTCAGTCGTATTAATGTGCCCGGCGCCTGCCATTACATGAGTATAACCGGCATCTCTGACTCTCGTAAGATAATTGTCCGGGGGAGGCAAATTCCCGAGGTAGCATGCTATTCGAACACTGTTATAATTACTTTGCGCCTGCACAGGATTTATGGAAGAGATAGCGATTAAAGCTATTGTTGCAAGAGTTAATTTATTAATCATCGTTTATTCCTCCTCGTTTACAACTACTTCGGTATCTACTTTTGCGGAAATAATTACCTGCAGGTCAAGGTCATTGAAATTTATAGTATTTGCTTCAGGACCATCTGCTTTCACCTTAATGATGAAGAGTATATTTCTGAATTGCTGCGTGACCGTAGTATCTGCCGTATCAATTTTTACGTCAGAAAACAGTGTTGCATTGAAGCTTGTCAGTCCGGAATTTTTGGAAATCGAATAACTGCCATTCTTGAATTGCCTGCTCGTAATCCCGTTAACATGGAAAAGCGGAACGATCCAGTCATTACCTTTATTCCTGTATGCTATCCGTATCGAAAAGGTAGCATTTTCTGATCCTGAAATTTGAGGTGCTGTAATATTGATATCTTCGATTGAAAAGGACTTTACAGGGTTGTCCATATTTCTGATTGGTTTATAAAGGTGCTCCTCAATGGGGAAAACAAATTCAACCGCGCCAACAGTTTCATTCAGGTAACCTGGCTGGGAAAGGTTAATAGTGGTGGTAAAGTCGATGTCAACATGTGCTGTAACAGGTATTTCAAATCCTAATATGTTGATAGAAGCAGAAAATAAAAAGAAAACAAATAGATATGGTTTGAACACGTAAACCTCCTGTCGCAGGATATGCGCGAAAAAACGAAACCAGCCTGTTGTTAAAACAATTGTGTTTGGTATTAACAAGTGCAAATATAAATGGGGGGGGGGTGCTGGTTGTCAAGAAAAAAAATGAATGTTGTGAAAAACTGCTAAACTCTGTCTTTCCTCTCCAGAAGTTCTGCAGCGTGTCGGAGTGAAATCCCGGTACTGCTTCCCAGCATTCTGGCAATCTCTTTGACTTTTTCGCTCTGGTCAAGCTTAGTTACTCTGGTAACTGTTCTTTCGCCTGCAGCTTCTTTATGAACCATGAAATGATAATCAGCAAGGGAAGCGATCTGGTGAAGATGTGAGATACAGAGAACCTGGTGAGATTTACTGAGAGAGAAAAGAGTAGTGCCGACTTCACCCGCAAGGACTCCTCCTATACCGGTATCTATTTCATCAAAAATAAGCACAGGTATATGGTCCTGCTCTGCAAGGACCGTTTTTATCGCTAACATTAGCCTGGAGATTTCTCCGCCTGAAGCGGTCTGAGACAGCGGAAGCATGGTTTCTCCCGGATTGGTACGGACCAGGAAACGCACTGAATCAAGTCCCTGAAGCGAGGGGGTTCCCAGCCTTTCAAACGAGGTTTTCCAGAGCCCACCCTTGAATCCGAGCTTCTCCATGAGAGATGTAATCTTTTTATCAAATTCGGCTGCCGCGATTTTTCTTGATGAACTGAGCTTCTCTGCGGACAAGGTACACTTGCGGAGTGTCTCAGATACCTTTTTCTCAAGTTCGATTCTATCCGAATCGATGTTTTCCAGAGAAAGAAGGTCCTGTTCGATTGATTTCTGACGTTTTATAAGATCATCAAGTGAACAGGAGTATTTTTTCTTAAGCCGCTGTATCTTTGCAAGACGGGAATTAATCTGATCTATTCTGGCAGGGTCTGCCGCACCCTCTGTCTGCTGCAGGTAGGAACTGCAGAATGTTTCCAGTTCAGTAAATGTAGTGAGGGTGTTTTCAATATCGCTGATCCATTGCACAATGGACGGGTCGTATTTGGAAAGAGTTTCAAGCTTTTTCTTTACAGTTAAAACCTTTTTCTGAATCGATTCTCCTGAACTGTCCAGAAGAGCCAGAATATCAGAGGCGCAGGATGATCTCTGGGTGGATGAACTGAGCAGGGAAAGTTCAGCCTCAAGCTCATTTTCTTCACCTGACCGCAAATCGAGGTTTTTCAGTTCATTGTTCTGGAACTCAAGCATCTCTTTTTTTTCTGCAAGCGTTTCTGCTTTTTTACTGTGTTCCTGCAGAGCGGATAATGCTTCTGAATAGGTGCGGTAGAGTTCAGTGTATTTGCTGAGTGTCCCGGGTACACCGGGAAGATTATCTACTATAAACATGTGATTACTCTCATTAAGGAGAGATTGGTGCTCATGCTGACCGTGAAAATCGATTATAAGTTCACCAAGTTTTTTCAATGAACTTAACGGCAGGAGGGTCTGATTCACAAAAATCCGGTTGGGGCCGTTCCGGCTGATTTTGCGTCTGACAACAAGCTGGTTGTCTTCCGGTTCAATTGTCAGCTCTTCAAGCAGCATAGAAAGAGGTTTGCTGATCTCATTAAGTTCAAAGATACCGCTTACTTCTGCCTCAGGGAAACCGCTCCTGATCATCTCTGCAGACGCGCGTTCCCCCAGAAGCAGTCCAATGGCACCCACAAGGATTGATTTACCGGCTCCTGTTTCGCCTGTAAATACTGAAAACCCCTTTTCAAACTCAAGTGAAAGCTCTTCAATAAGCGCCAGATTTTTTATATGCAGTTCACGAATCATTGCAGGAATTCCTGTTTTTGTAACCCCGTCCCCAGTCAAGTTTTCGTCTGAGCAAGGCAAAATAGGAAAGTTCTGTAAGTTGTATCAGGTTTGTGCTGACTCCGCCCTGGCTGATAATGATCTGATCATTGTACTGAAGCCGCATAGATTCCAGTCCGTCGGAACTGAGCAGAAGGTCCGGGTTTTTCTCGTTTACCACCAGACGGATACTCTTATCTGACGATAAAATTATCGGGCGTTCGGTTAGAGAGTGAGGGCAGATAGGGGTAAGCAGGAATGCCTTTACAGAGGGCTCAACTATGGGCCCTCCGGCAGAGAGCGAATAAGCTGTGGAGCCGTTGGGTGTTGCGACTATAATACCGTCTGCATAGAATTCGGTTATAAAATCGCTTCCGTGCCATGCAGATATGGAAGTGATCTTGGGCGTGTTTATTCTGTTGATGAAAACATCGTTAAGTGCATGGAACACACCGATCTGCTCTCCTTCACGCATAACCGCTGCATTAAGCACCATCCTGCTCATCGTGTTGTACTCACCCTTATGTATTTTTAATAAAGTATTATCGATTTCCCCGGGGCTTATATCAGTAAGAAACCCAAGACCGCCGGCATTGATGCCTATTATTGGCTTTTCTGTGAAACGGCACATGCGGGCAACAGAAAGAAATGTTCCGTCGCCTCCAACAGAGACTACCGCATCGCTGTTTTTAAGGAATTCCTCTTCCGTATCTGAAACCGGAGCATCATATTCCAGTTTGCCTGAAACAACCGGATGAAAAAAAACGGGCACGTTGTGCTCTTGCGACCATTGAAGTATTCGCGAGAGCACGTTCTTGACCTGCTGTGAATCTTTGAATGCTACAATGCCGAATGATTTGATTTGTTTCATATCAGGTTCTGAATTCAAAACACTCAGATAATATACTTTCAAATGCGGGCCAGCGCTGTTTCAGCAAATCATCATTGATAGATGTTGCTCCAACGCATTTTAATCCGGCAAGAGCGAAGCTTCCTGAAATATGAGGAGGCAGGCTCTCTGCAAGATCGAAACCATCAAAATCGCGTCTGCCTTCCATTACAATCCCGTCGGGCATCTCACCCAGCCTGGCACCCAGAGCACGGATACAGGATTCCAGAGTATCGATTCCGTCCGGCTGGTCATTGCGGAGGTCCTCAAGGTTCCGGAATACAGATTGTCCTTCTGCAAAGGCCGCCAGCACGGCCATTGAGGGGAGGTGACCATAGAATATGGATGATGGTTTGCATTCCACTTTACGTCCAACAAGATCACATTTCTGGACAGTAAGCATTCCGGCAGAACCAAAAGAGGTTCTGGAAGTCTCCTGAACAGATATTTTAGCCCCCATTTTTCGGATAAAAGCCAGTACAGGAGTGGCCCAGGTCTCAAGAGGCATGTTGTTAACCACAAAAGAACCTTTTAAAAACAGACACTTGGCTGCCGCCATAATCGAGCTCAGGATTTCATCTCCCGGAAGAGTTATTGTGACAGAATCATCTCCGGCGATGCATTTTGAGAAATCGGCTGTAACAGTAAATTGCTGGCCTGACGAGTCACGTTTTTTCTTCTGCATCATCTGTATGCGTCTGGCAATAGGATCTGTTTCCTTTTGAATCATGCTCTTTACATTCAATTCAAATCCAAATGCCTGGGCAACTGGCCTGAGCGGATTGGAGAACGGAAAATCGATCTGAAAAGAACAGCTTCTGCGCATTCCAAGATAGAGGCCGATAAGAGGAGAAATATCATCTTCCTCAACCAGTGCAGATTCACTCAGGGTATCAGGAGCGCTGCTCATTGACAGACCCTCATCCTGATCAAACTGAGATATATCGAGTACAAAACCGAACTTCCTGGCCTTTGCCTGCCAGGTTTCCAGCCTTTTGCGGGAGGCAGAACGGAGTGCAACAGTTTTTCCCATCCCAAGAAGGATAAAAACCGAAAGATCACGGTATGGAAGCATATCGTAAGGGATAAGAACAAAACTCGAGGAGTGTTCGATTGCAAGAGGAGAAACAGTACAGATTCCGTCGTTAAATGCAAATTCAGCCATTCCTTTGAGAGTCTCAGTCCAGAGCCGTATCAGAGGGGTGTCATTTACAGGGGAAATTACGGTTTTTCTGCCGGAAGCCAGCGATGTCAGTACCGCAAGCAGGAACAGGTCGGGACTGGGGGGAAGGTCAAGTTTGCCGTGAAGAGATTTTGCCTGTCTTAAACTGAGCACGATCAAGTCCTTTCCCGTGCTGAGAACCCGTTGCGTCTGAGAAGCTCGATGGCATCCCGGGCCGTATCAGAATTCTCGAAGGCAAGGCGGATCGTTCCGCCTTCACCCTCACGCACCTTCAGTACTTCTATATCTTTAATGTTAATATTCTTTTTAGCAAGCAGACCGGAGAGCTCTGCGATAAAGCCGGGCTGATCCTTTGCGTGTACAAGCACTTCGCTGAGCCTCCTGAGAAAGCCTTTACTGGAAGGGGTAATCCTGCTTCTTACCTCTCCGGAACGTTCGAAGTATTCTTTCAGAGAGTCTCTGCACAGGCCTGATTTTATATCAGAGAGAATCGAAATCAGGGAGTCAAGGAGCGGTTCTATAGCGGATCTGTTTGTGGAAAGTATGTCATGCCACATAGGGTAGGATGATGAGGCTATGCGGGTCATGTCGCGGAAACTTCCCGCTGCAAGCGTCAAGGTTCCGGGGATCTGTATCTCCATTTTTTCCGCAAGACAGACCAGGGCCACTGCAAGAAGATGAGGCACATGGCTGACTGTTGCCACTATCTTATCGTGAGTTTCAGGAGAGAGAAAAAGAGTTCTGCAGCCAAGATACCGTTCAAGAAGCTCTGCGAATTCTTTTTCCTTCTCTTCAGGGTTGCCTGATTGGGGGGTAAGCACATAAATTGCATTCTGAAAAAGATAAGGGTCAGAGGTCGATGGACCGCTTTTTTCCGATCCGGCCATAGGATGACCGCCCGTGAAATGGACATGCGGCGGCAGTGTCCGTGCAGCTTCGACTATCCGCTGCTTTGTGCTCCCTACATCAGTAACAAGGAGCCCCTCGGGAAGGCTCATGGTGCTGAGTTGATTGATAGTCTTAAGAATGGCACCAATAGGGGAGCATAAGAACAGAATGTCGGTATCTTTTATAGCATTCTCAAGAGAGTCGTAAGAGAAACCCTCGTCGATACACCCCAGTTTTCCAGCGATCTCAAGATTCGCAGGTGAAGAAAGCCCGGTAATTGTGCCTTTGAACCCGGAGTTTTTAAGAGCCAGTCCTAAAGATCCTCCCAGAAGGCCTGCGCTGTAGATTGTGATACGTTCAGGTGCAAAGGCCATATCAGGAGTCCTGCCTGTTGATCAGATAGAGAATCTCCCCTTTTTTTGTGAGGGGTATGACTGTGTCACGGTAATAATCTACCACAACATCCGGATCAATTATATAGCGGATGAGAGGGTTGACAGCTGCTTGAATTGAGGTCGTCTTTTCCCGCACTCTCCGGGTAATGTGTTCCTCAACTTCTTTACGCGTAATTTTTTCCATGATGGCATCAGTATCGCCTTTTTTGATCAGGTCACGATAAAGATGCGGTTCACTTCGGTACTTGGTTTCGGCAACGTATAAAGCCCCGTAGTGGATTCGCCTGGCAATCGACTGGATCGCATAAACGTCGTTCTCTACACTCGATCCCCATTGCCCGTCATCTCCAGGTCTGCACAGGCGGGGAATAAGATTCTGGTAGCAATCGAGAATTTCAGCGGTCACGCTTATCTTGTTGTAGTCATCAATAAAAAGCCCGGTACCTGGAAGTGTCACTTTGCGCTGAGGTATGGGGATGTTGTCGGAGAAAGGCCGCTCTTCAGGGACACAGAATCTTCCGAACTGCGCGTCTATGCACTCCTGATAGAAAAGCCTGACGCTGAAGAGACTTTTCTCTGATTCGCCGGCAAAACCGCTCTTCCCTGGCTGGTATACAATCTGATTGACGCTGAACTGCGCTCTGTCAATTAGACTCGCGATGATGGTCTCTTCAAAGCTCTCCAGACGTGATGCGATTAATGTAAGATCAAGCTGTTCAGGGTTAGTACTTTTGTAATTGTTCAGGTTCATGATTTTCAACTGATTTGCGGTAATCTGCTTTGACGGTTTAGAATATGCTCCGGTACAAGAAAATTAGCACTCGCCATTGATATCAGAAACGGGTTGCCGCTTTAAATAGAGATACTTTTTTATGTAACACCGATTCAAGACTGCCAGTTTTTTCTGCATGGGACTCAATAAGCGAAACCAGAGCGCTTCCTACAATTACAGCATCCGCACCGGACTTCCTGACTGATCTTACATGTTCCGGGGTGGAGATACCGAATCCTATTGCCAGTGGCTTGTCAGTAACAGACTTCAGTTTTCTGATTGTGTCAGTTACCGAACTGCTGAGTTTTGCAGCGGTTCCAGTTGTTCCCAGGCGGCTGACGACATAAACAAAAGAATCGATCTGCCCGCAGATATATTTCATGCGGTCGACGGGTGTCAGCTCCGTAACGATAAAAACCCGGCCAAGTTTACAGTCGCGCATGGCTTTCTGTAATCCTGAAGATTCCTCAGGGGGCATGTCTGCTACAAGCAGGCTGTCTATACCCGAATCAGCCGTTTTTTTGCAAAATGTGCTGTACCCGAGATGATTGACTGTGTTAGCATAAAGCAGCACACCGAAGGGTATATCGGTGTAACTGCGGAGCTTTTTAATAAGTGAGAAGAATCTTGAGTGATTCAGTCCTGAAGCGATGGCACGTTGAGAGGCCCTCTGATTGACAGGCCCGTCGGCGACAGGATCAGAGAACGGGTATCCGATCTCTAATATGTCAGCACCTGCGTCAATATATGCTTTAAATACTGCTTCACTTTTTTCAAGATCAGGATCACCGGCTACCGCAAAGGGAATAAAAGCCGTTTCTTTTCTGCTTTTGAGGCTTTCGAATGTCTTCTGATAACGGTTCATATAACTTTCCCCAGATGGTCTGCAACAGTGAAGATATCCTTGTCACCGCGGCCTGAAAGGTTGACAATCATGACGTAATCAGTCGGGAGCCGGGGAGCTTGTTTCAGGGCGTAGGCTGCGGCATGGGATGATTCCAGTGCAGGTATTATGCCCTCAAGTTTGCAGAGAGCCGAAAATGCCTCAAGTGCTTCGCTGTCTGTGGCATAAGTGTAATTGACTCTTCCGGATTCGCACAAAAATGCATGCTGGGGACCGACACCGCTGTAATCCAGGCCCGCAGAAATCGAGTAGGTATCAGCGATCTGTCCATTTGAATCCTGGAGCACATATGAATATGAACCATGCAGGATACCCGGTCTTGAGCTTTTTGTAGGAGTGAGCCTGGTTGCATGCTTTGTTCCCTTGAGCCCCCGTCCTCCGGCTTCTACTCCTGTTAACCTGACTTTTTTATCATCAAGGAAAGCATTGAAGATTCCGATCGCATTTGATCCGCCCCCAACACAAGCCACAACTTCATCCGGAAGCCTTCCTGCGGCGGAGATGATCTGTTTTCTTGCTTCAATACCTATTATTGACTGGAAATCCCTGACAATTGAAGGAAATGGATGGGGGCCCAGTGCTGAGCCAAATACGTAATGGGTATCCTTTACAGAGGCTGTCCAGTCACGGAGTGCTTCATTGACTGCGTCTTTGAGGGTTTTGCCGCCGCTTTCTACAGGTATAACCCGGCTTCCCAGAAGATTCATCCGGAAGACGTTCGGTTTTTGACGGGCCATATCGATGGTGCCCATGTAAATGTCACATTTCATTCCAAGAAGCGCAGCGGCCGTGGCGGTTGCTACTCCGTGCTGACCTGCTCCGGTTTCTGCGATGAGCCGGGTTTTCCCCATGAAGCGTGCAAGGAGAGCCTGGCCCAGAGCATTGGTTATTTTGTGGGCTCCTGTATGATTAAGATCTTCACGCTTGAGATAGATTCTGGCACCCTGAAGTTCCTCTGTAAGACGGGAGGCAAAGTAAAGAGGGGTAGGGCGTCCGTTGTATGCTTTCAGCAGATACCTGTACCAGTCCTGGTACTGCCGGTCTTTTTTGAATTCACCGAAGGCTTTTTCAACTTCGTCAAGGGCTGGCATAAGTGTTTCCGGCGCGAATTTCCCGCCGAACTTCCCGAAGTAGCCACTCGCAGTTTTTTTCTGATTTTTCATGATATTATTCTGCCGAAACGCCTGAATCTGAAATGGGCTTTACTGTTTTTATCTTTTCCCCAGGACCAGAGCACCATGAAAACCCTGCTCGAAATGCAGTCTTCTCTGACCGGCCCGAAGTATCTGGAGTCAAGACCTGCATTCCAGTTTTCAGCAAGAAGAAAAACGTAGTTGTTCTTGACTTTATAAAAATCAACTGCTTTTCCTTCAATGAGAAAAGTGAATCGAAGAGAGATTTTTTTGTTTTCCAGAGTACTCCTGAGGTATTCCTCAAGTCTGGCCCAGAAAAACCAGTCGAACTTCAGGTCCCAGGGAACTGAATCGACAGTTCCGTTGTACAAAGAAAAGTTATCTATAAAATAATCATTGGAAAGGGAATCGTCTATCATCAGGCTTGACTTCAGGTCGATTCTGGAGAGGTCATTTTCCTGTCTGGCAACAGAGAGAATGATGAAAAAATCTCTCATGGAGAGTTTATTGAGAAAGAATGTATCTCGTGGTGCCGGTATCCGCAATGGAGGGAAATAGTCACGGGGGGAGAAGTTTTCCGGAATCAGTTCATCCTGCTCTTTTTTTCGGGGGAAAGAGACTGCTGGGTGCTGATTATTTACAAACACTCCGGTATCGACCGTCACAGTATCCCCGGAGTGTCCTGCGACACGGAGAACACCGGTTTTGCCCTTTTGGAACGGTAGACTGAAAATCACCGGTTTGTTGATACCCGGTCTGAACATTTTTTCAATCAGAGGAAGATATGGTGTCCTGAAAACAAGAACATGGTCGCCGTCAATTATTGCAGGAGACATCTGGTTGCCATTAATGCGCAGAAAATCGATGAATCCGAATTTTACTACCAGTCCGGCAGCAACGATTATTATTATTTGTGCTGCTGACTTCAGGAAAAAGGTGCGGGTATCAAATGCTTTTCTGAACTGCTCCTGCATGGGATACTACTCCCGGCTCAAAACCGCCAGGAACGCTTCCTGTGGGACTTCGATGTTTCCGATCTGCTTCATTCGCTTTTTGCCCTCTTTCTGTTTTTCCAGAAGCTTTCTTTTACGCGAGATGTCTCCGCCGTAACACTTTGAGGTGACATCCTTGCGGTAGGGTTTAACAGTTGTACGGGCAATCACCTTGGATCCAATTGCTGCCTGTATAGCTACTTCGTACTGCTGCCTGGGAATGAGCTCCTTGAGTCTGGATGTTATATCCTGGCCGAAATGGTATGCATTGTCGCGGAAGACAATGGATGAGAAGGCATCAACCGGGGCACCGTTGATGAGGATATCTAGTTTGACCAGATTGTCTGTTTCATAGCCGTCAAGCTCATAATCCATCGATGCGTAGCCTCGGGAGCATCCTTTGAGTTTGTCAAAGAAATCGATAATCATCTCTGAAAGCGGGATGCGGTAATGCAGACATACTCTGGTTGTTTCCAGGTACTCCATCGTACTCATCTTCCCCCGCTTTTCATCGCAGAGCTTCATTATCACCCCTACAAATTCCGTTGGCGTAATTATCTGCAACTTGGCAATGGGCTCGCTTATGAATTCTACTTCCTGCACAGCTGGCATTTTGGCTGGACTCTCAATGTCAAGCATTTCACCGTTCTTCAGCTTAACTTTGTACTTAACATTCGGAACAGTAGTGATAATATTTACATTGAATTCACGAAGAAGCCGTTCCTGAACAATTTCCATATGAAGAAGTCCAAGAAAACCGGCCCTGAATCCAAATCCCAGCGCAGCAGAGGTTTCCGGTTCGTAGCTTATTGAGGAATCGTTGAGCTTGAGTTTTTCCAGTGCACTCCTGAGATCCTCGTAGTCCGCTTTATCAACAGGGTAGATTCCGCTGAATACCATGGGCTTTACTTCTTGATATCCGGCGACCGGTTCGGAGGCTCCATTGAGCCTTGTGGTGATCGTATCACCGGTTTTGATGTCCGAGAGAGTCCGGATATTTGCGATTGCATATCCCACTTCACCTGTGCTTAACTCGTCCAGCGGTACCCGGCCCATTCTGAAAAATCCGATTTCGTCAACCTCATATTCACGGCCTGTAGAGAAAAAACGAACAGAGTCACCTTTTTTCAGTTTTCCTTCGAAGATCCGGACATAGGCTACAGCCCCCCTGAAGGCATCAAATTTGGAATCAAAGACAAGTGCTTTCAGCGGTTTAGATGAATCATTTTTCGGCGGAGGGACATCGGTTATTACCCTCTCCAGAATAGGCAGAACACCTTCTCCTGTTTTTGCGCTGCAGGAAAGAATAGTTGAGGGGTCAACGCCAAGAAGCTCAGAAACCTGACGTCTGACCTCTTCGGGGTGTGCAGATGGGAGATCAACTTTATTAAGAACCGGAATTATGGCCAGATCATTATCAAGTGCCAGAAAAATGTTAGTCAGAGTCTGTGCTTCGATACCCTGACTTGCATCCACAACCAGGATCGCGCCTTCACAAGCCGCAAGAGATCGGGATACTTCGTATGAGAAGTCGACGTGGCCCGGAGTGTCAATCAGGTTAAACTGATATTCCTGCCCGTTGTTGGCTTTATAACTCATCCTTATGTGATGAGACTTGATTGTGATGCCTCTTTCACGCTCAAGGTCCATGTCATCAAGGACCTGATCCTGCATCTTTATCCTGCTGATTGTGCCTGTCAATTCAAGAAAGCGATCAGCCAGGGTGGATTTACCGTGATCAATATGGGCAATAATACAGAAATTTCGTATAAACTCTGTTGTCACCTTAGATCCTGTAAGCAGTCCTGAAGTAGCCGAAACTGCCGGAAGAAGTGAGAGATAAATAGCTTTATAATATACTTAATGTAGACGGAGAAATGATTTAAGAATTACGGAAGATGTAAGGAGATATTTTAGATGTCCTACCTTAAAATAAGCGCAGATTTGACTACTATTTTTGTGCCTTTTTGGCCTCTCAGGGGGTATAATTTATACTTCTGCACCCTAAAGACAGGCAATAATGATAACCAGATGCGGGTCATGCCGGTTATGTATGAAAAATCGGACGGAAAACGGGCTTCAAAAGCAGATAGCGACCTGGCTGCAGTGTGTCAGGTCTGATGAATCAAAAACAAATCCAGATAGAAGGTAAATGAACATCTTTTTTTTCAGCTCCCATACATTTCTGGCAAGAGAAGTAGCCAATGCACTACAGAAGCTCAAGGGTTGCAGAATAATTATCATTAACATTCCCCAATACCCCGACAAGCATCAGGTCGCGTCTGTATTGGAAAAGCTGCGGCCTTTTCTGCCGGGTCTTGCTTTTTTTATTAATGATGCTGGAAGTGATTTCGGTGGTGAATTAATTGATGCACTAACCGGAAGCGGTTGCCTTATTATAAACTGGTATACTGATTATCCCTTTTATGAGGAGATATTCCAGCATAGATCCACGAGGCCCGGCTGCAGACGCATCGATCTGGTAAGCGAAGAATCGTTCGTTCCTGAGATGATAGGGCGGGGTTTCAAAGCGTACTTCATGCCCCTTGGGGTTGATACCTCATATTTCAACACTGACGGTGAGGCTCCGTTCTGCAGGGATATTGCATTTGTCGGAAATTCAAGCTGCGAGTTTCTTGATTTTATTGTAAATGAAAAACGGGCTGCAGAGCTGGAAAAACTGCTTCCGTTGCAGGTGACACTTAAAAAGCTCTATTACTCTGACCCCAGACGGAACCTGAACAGCTACTTGCTGGAGAACCGGTCATTATGGGAAGGAAAAACAGATCTTAATGAGCAGGAACTGCTGTTTACTCTTGAATGGCTGACAGGATATTTCTACAGGAGGGATTTCATAAAAAAAATTGCCGGAAGATATGGAGCCCGCTTTACCTGCTTTGGAGACCCTTACTGGCAGAACTTTATTGATCCTTCGCTTGTTTCCACAGATGCCTGCTACTATACAAATCTCTGCAAATACTACCGTTCTACCAGGATCAATCTGAATGTAAACAGGATCCAGATAAGGACATCATTTACACAGAGAGTTTTTGACTGCGCAGCCAGCGGAGGTTTTCTGTTGACGGATAGACGGGAGATGAATGCCCGTTATTTTAAAATTTCAGGTTCTGATCGTGAAATAGTTCAATATGATTCTCTGGAACAGTGCTTTGAATTGATCGATTACTACCTCGAACATGAGCAGGAGAGAACGCTGATTGCCGAAGCGGCACGTAAAAAAGTACTGTCCTGTCACACTTACGATCATAGGATCGCTCAGATATTAGACATCTGCAGAAGAGAGTGGAGTATCTGAGAACCTTAAACGAGTGGTGAAGACAATTATTTAAAAGAAAATTTCCTCAAGCCTTGCATACAAAAGATCACTTTTGCCTGATATTCACATTGACTTTAACCCATTGCTGATTCTCGTCATAGAGTTCTGCTCCTGCGGGGGTAATCACTCTTAACCGGAGAATCGTGCTTTGTTTTACCGCGGACAAGTCCACCGGTTCTGTTGTCAGTTCGCCAGGCTGGTTTTTGCGGGATGATGGAATAATGAGTTTTATAGAAGATGGTATCGGTTTGATCTCCATTACCTCTAGGTACACCGGAAGCCGTCCTTTGGTCTTGACTGTGACCGGCAGCTCTACATGTTCTGTTCTATAAGCACGAAAAGTAAAGTTTTCAGGTGATATTTCGCCTACAGCAAGATCTTTGGGCAGGTTCATGTTTTTTACCGTTATCGGAACTGATTGATACCCTTCCTGCAGATTGGTTAAATCAAAAGATGCAACAAGTGTATTGTGATCAAAGTTGAAAGCACGCTCCTGGCCGGAAAGGGAGACCTTGACCTCTTCGGGTTTTGGATTCTCGATAATCCATCCGGAGGGGGCATTTCTGTATTCAACAGGCATTGTGTATGTCCTGCTTACGTTCTCGATTCTATTTGCAAAAACCAGCCAGAGTATCATGGCAGAAAAAACAGATATCAGCTTTAACCTTGCATCAGCTGTAAGTTTAAGCCTCCGTTGTTCTTTAAGAGGTTGGGGAATGATGCGGCTATAGAATGTGTCGATGCGCAGCCTGAGATTTTCTTTATCAACTATTTTCAGATGTCCCGATTCAGCGATGCTTATAGTACCACGTTCTTCAGATACAACAAGAACCAGGGAATCGGAGCGCTCAGATATTCCCAGGGCTGCGGTATGACGTGTCCCGGCTTCACCAACCTCAGCGAGGTTGTGAGAAAGCGGGAGCCTGACGGCAAATTTATCGATCCGGTCCCCTTCAAGAATCGCTGCACCATCATGCATTGGGGTTTCAGGGTGAAAAATGCTGTACAGAAGCGGTACGCTGATTCTGCCGTTAACTGAGATTCCGCCGCTGAGATGTCTTTCAAGCGACTCCCGCCCCTTTATTACAATGAGGGCACCGATCCTGTCCTTTGCGAGGTTAGAGACTGAATCAACGATTAATTCAACGGTCCTGTTCGAGGCCAGAAGCTGGCGTTTGGAATGACGCGTACTCATTGATGCAAGGTGCTCAATGAACATGCGAATGTCATCCTGAAAGATGATCACCAGGGCCACAAGTGCAGCGGTAAGTCCTGCCTGAAAAAACTGGGATGTGAGATACATGTTGAGCAGCCGTGCAGAAATATAAAGGATCACGACTGAACAGAATGCGATTATCAGTGATCTTGATGCTTTGCGCCTTATCCAGGTAAGTGTGAAAAAGATAAATACAGACACTACAAAAATGTCCAGAAAATCCGCAAACCGGAAGTTTGAAATTACCTGCTTTAAAAAATCTGCCACGATATCCATCCATAAGAAAGCGAGTATCTAAAAATACTCCAGTTTTCTACATGGTACAAACAATACGACTTTTATTATTTTCCGGTAAAAAAGCATGGTGTAAAATATATGGTTTACAAATCAAAGATATCCCACCCGCTGACCAATGTCGTAATAAGCGCAAAAGAGTGCTGCGGAGAAATTGTCCTGACCGGAATTGAACTGTCAGGATCGGGAACTGATCATACAGGCGGTGCAGGTACCCATAAAACAGTGGAAATCTATGGAAAAATGATCTGCCGGTTTCTGGACGGTAAATCTCAAGACCTGTCATCAATACCGCTCGATTTTGAAAATTTTACAAATTTCTCAAAAAAAGTGCTTCAAGCTGCACGGCTTATCAAATCAGGCGAAACTGTTTCCTATGAACAACTTTCTTCTATGGCCGGTTATCCGGGTGCTACCAGAGCTGCTGCTTCAGTGATGCGGAAGAACCGATATCCTCTTGTAATACCCTGTCACCGTGTAATAAGAAAAGATGGCAGTACTGGGGGTTATTGCGGGATTCAGCAGGGTGCGGCCGTAGAGCTGAAAAAGAAACTGCTGGAAATGGAAAGATAAACAGCAGCTCACAAGAGATTTCGACAGTTAAAAAAACAGATACAGAGATTTGGATTTCTGCTTTCGCAAGGATGATGGAATTGCCAAAGGAATGCTTTGGTGAACAAACTCTGCCTTAGGAGTCATACCTGTAGAAAAAGACATTCAGAAGGGAAAGAAAACAAAAACGGCCGGTGAGAATTAACCAGCCGTTTTAGCCCATTCAAGAGTGTGGTGTTATTTGAGATGTACGGGCAGCGACATTGCCTTGCGCCCGGAAACCTTAACAAAATAGAGCCCGGCAGGCACCTGAAGATTATCTGCGTTCAGAGCGCTGTTACTTGTGACTGTGAAGCTGCGGATGGTTCTACCGGACAGATCCAGCAGATCAGCTGCGCTGTTAACCGGAAGAGAAATAACCGGTCCGTTTCTGAAAACATTGAAGGAAACAGATTTGGCCAGGTTTTCATCCGGAACTGCTTTCTTAAGTCCGGAGTTGTCATAAACTGCCGTGATATGGCCGTCCATGTCTTCTATCTCTAATCTGGTGAAGACCATCGATATTTCCTGAATTTCTCCTGAACGAACAGTTGTACCGATTTTAAATTCACCGGCTGCGTATTTATCCTGCACCAGTCTGGCATTTGTTAATGTTATTACGTAGTAAATTTCTTCCATCCCTTCGGGAGTAGTATGCAGAAATTCGAATTTGACGCTTGTTAAAAGTTCATTGGTAGTTATTGCCTGCAGAAACTGAGGCGTTGATCTTCCCCAGAATTTTTTGAACGTTACAGGAGAGGCCACAGTTTGCCCGGTAGGCGATCCAGATGAAGCATCAAATGGAGTAGTAAATTGCATGGAGAATTCAAACCCCGGGATTTTGCCTTCCTGTGCTGCACGCTGGGACTCACCCTTGAATTCTCCCTGTTTGGAACCATTAACCGAAACATAGAATTCATAAGCACACAAAGCCTGGCCGGCATGGAATATAAGAATAAGAGCCGCCATCACAATCTTAACAGGTAACCTGCAGGAAATCATAGAACCTCCTTTATTAGGTGTTAATGGTGTTTGATGAAAATTCAGCAGAAACGATTTCTGAATGATTAAAGGATAGCTCAGAATCCAATGCCTGAATATAAGAGAAATCAAAGTAAAAGTTTAAAAATTATTGCTTTTTCATATTGTACAATTTGGAAAGTTTTTTGCTGGTGTATTGAAGGAACGTTAAAAAATTCTTGAAGGAGGTCTTATGCCCAAAAAAACACCAAATCCGGTTCCGGAAGGGATGCACACGATTACACCGTACCTGTCTTTTAAAAACAATTGCAACGAGGCGATAGCGTTTTATGAGAAGGCACTGGGGGCAAAACTGATTGGAGGAATTGAAAAAACTCCCGATGGAAGAGTGATGCATTCCATGATGAAGGTTGGCGACTCTAATTTTATGCTTTCCGATTCATTCCGCCCGGTCACCTACGGGACTCCGATGATAGAGATGTGGCTTTACGTTGATGATGCCGATGCACTGTTTGACAGGGCAGTAAAGGCAGGCTGTGAAATTACCATGCAGATGGAAGATGCATTCTGGGGTGACAGGCTTGGGCAGGTAAAGGATCCATTTGGGCATATCTGGTCAATAGCAACAGCTAAATGGGAACTGAGTCCAGAGGAGATGAAGCAAAGAGAACAGGAATGGATGAAAAAGTCAGGCATGTAAACCTTCCTTATGCACCCGGCTCAGGGCGAATTGTACTTATCCCTTGTGCGTAAAGGGTACCTCTAAATATTCAGTTTTCAAGCGAGGCGCCAGCGAGAATTCGCTGCGCCAGGCGCACGAAAGAGGCGAATCCATTGTGATTCGTCGATTGCAACGAAGCGCAGTAGAATTCGCAGCCGGCCGCAGCGGAAAATGAATTTTTAGAGGTGCCCTAAAGGCACTTTCACAAATCGCAGATGTTCAACCAGTAGGGTACACCTGCGATTTGTTCAAACCTTTACACGACAAAGGTTTAGACGCACTTCGCCTCTATCAGGCGGTATTCTAAGGTATTATCAAATGTATGCAAACGGTCTCTCTTCCGCAGGGTCGGCACTCTCGCTCCCAAGTACGCAGTTTTTCCTTCTAATGCGAAAAATAATGTAATTTTAATTCTGGTATGTTAATTGATTTGACGCGGTGCTGAGGAAATTGTATACTTGCTGTGATAAAATGAGTAATGTAAGGAGCCTTATGAGAAAGTTTCTGCTTGCAATTGTTGTGATTGTGCTTTCAGGCACTCAAGTAAACGCCTGGAAAAGAACAACCCACCTTATCGGTGTGCCCTTTGTTGTCGGTTCGGGTGCTTACGCTGATGTCAAAGTCCTGCAGGATGCCAACAAGCCCATTACCAGAGCCGGGGCAATAACAAATCTTAGCCTGATGGCTGCACAGCTCTCTTTGGGCTCCATACTCTTTTTCGGAGGGGATTCCGAGGAGTTGCGCAAGATTCATCGAATTGTGGGGACATCTGTTATTCTATCAGGAATATTCCTGAGTGTCGTGTCTACACTTGATGATGGCGTTGACAAGCCAGCCAGATACATGGCTTACGCACATACCGGCCTTGCATCTGTGCCGCTGATAATATTCAGTTTTTGAAAACATTTTACCTGTAGATTGCATAAGTGGGGTGGTACTTGCGTCCATTTCCCTGTTTTATTCATGTATAGAACCGGCAACTGTGTAATAAAACCAGCTACTTAGCCGTAATATATTTTAATGTTTTAAAGAAATTAAACGATGAACTATTATGCGTACTGATAAACATCTCTCATTGCTGATGGTGTTTCTGGTCCTGGGTTCCAGCCTTGTGACTTTCTGCTCAGCTAGTGAGAGCCGAAGCCAGGAAGTACATTTTATAGCACAATCCTGCGAAAGTCATGATTGCGGCCGGCATTCTGAATCCCGCAGTTGCGCCCCTGAAAAATGCCAGCACGAAATCTGTTCCTATAAGTCTGCACTTGGTGAATACGTCCCTGAAAACTCGATTCAATTAGAGGCTGTCGTGGCTGCGCCTGTACTGATAACAGATAATTTTATATTGTCCGATAAAGAAATCGATTTCCCCATCACACCTCTTATTCCTCCACTGATACCAGCTCTGCATTCCACTGTTCTTCGCATCTGAAAAAACTCCTTTCATTTCGTATACAAAAAAGCGCGGATAGCCCTTTGGGGCTGTTGTCCTTATGAGTTTGTTTACAATCAAAGTATCTATTGTAAATGTGAAAGGAACACTATGAATAGATGGTTAATGATAACCATAGTAAGTGGGGGAGTATCCTTGACTGCGGCTCTTCCAGCGGCTGCGGAAACGCCATTATCCTTCCACCGGGCACGGGAAATAATTCTTTCCGGAAATGCCGGACTGAAATCTACGGAAACTGAAACCAATGCCGCCAGGGCCGGTGTTAAACAAGCAAACACATTTCTCGATCCCGAAATAGGAGTGGAGCTTGAGAAATTCGGAGTAAACGAAATCGAAGCCAGTGTCGGGCAGACGATCGAACTTGGAGGTAAAAGAAAATTTAGAACCGAAGCGGCGCAAAAAGAGGTTGATGCGGTGGTAAACGCCGGTAAAATCACAAGACTTGAACTCGAAACGGAAATCGTCCGCAGGTTTATTCCCATAGTGACAACTACACACAAACTGGCGGTTCTTGATTCGATACTCAAGATTACCCAATCGACAAGAGACCAGATTCAGCATCGGGTCGATGTCGGCGGAGCTAAAGCAACAGATCTGATTCGCATAGAGATAGATATCGAGCAGCTTCAACTGGAGCGCGATGAACTCATGCGTGAAAATGCACAGGCGAGAATGAAATTTGCATCTCTGGGAAACAGGCAGGATACAGCTCTGATGAACGTTGAGGGAGAACTGAACAGTAAATCAGAAATTCCCGATCTGGCATCGCTTCAGGAAGCAATCGAAGAGAATCCGGTACTTGCTGCATATTTAATCGAACAGCAACATCTTGAAACGGAACTCAAACAGCTTCGTGCAGATGTCGTTCCGGACCTGAACCTGTCCGCAGGTTATATACGAAATAATGAAGACAATTCCAATTCACCGACATTTGGGATGTCAATGTCAATTCCTCTTTTCAACAGGAATACCGCTGCCCGAAAACAGACAGAACTCAAATACAAAGCTACTGGAGAGCGGCGGGAAAATGCTTTACGCCTGCTCATGGCGGATATTCAGAATATCTACAGTCAGATAGAAACGATTGATCACAGGCTGCAGTCTCTTCAGTCTAGTATAGTACCGAAAGCACAGCGGGTATATGAGATGCTTCAGGAGTACTACAATGCCGGAAAAGCAGGATTTCTTGATCTTGCAGAGGCGCAGGCGGAGATGCTTCGGCTCAGTCTGGAGCTTCTTGATATCCAGCAGGAGCGCGCTGAGAAATTAACTGATCTGATGCAGATGACAGCAACAAACATTCAAATCGTTAAATAGGAGAAAACTATGAGATCACTTTTAGTGGCAACTGCTGTTTTCCTGATGGCGTTAATATGGACCGGATGCAGTAATGCAGAGAAGAATCATCATGCAGATCACAGTGGCCATTCCCACAGTGAAGAATCAGAACATGCCGATGAACACGGGCATCATGATCACGATAGTGAGGAGGGTGAGCACAGCGGGCATGATGACGAAGGAGTAATCACGGTGGCTCCTGAAGATATGAAGATGGCGGAGATCACTACTGCCAGAGTAGAAACCGGCACGATCAGTACATCACTCGATCTGTCAGGAGAAATTGGATTCAACGAAGATCGGGTAGTTCATATCACACCCAGGTTTGCGGGAATAGTCAAAGAGGCCCGGTACAGAATAGGTGAATATGTAAAGGCCAATGAAACCGTTGCTCTGATCGAGAGTAATGAAAGCATGACCACTTATTCACTTAAAGCACCGATATCGGGACGGATTATAGAAAAGCATGCTGCTGCCGGTGAGCATGTGTCGGAAGAGGAAAGTCTTTATCTCCTTGCTGATCTGTCAACGGTATGGGTCAATCTGGCCGTTTACCCCAAAGATGCCGATAGGATAAAACAGGGCCAGAATGCAACGATTACCGCGGTAGGATCCACAAACAGCATTACCGGTACTTTCAGTTATGTCACTCCGGTCATGGATGCTCAAACGCGTAAAATCACTGCCAGAATCGTGCTCCCCAACGTTAATAATGCATGGCGGCCAGGTACATTTGTAAATGCTTATGTTGAAGCCGGCGAAGGAGAACCGGGACTTGTGGTAGATAGAAATGCCGTTCAGATTCTTGACAATGAAAGTGTGGTGTTTATACAGCATGAAGCGGGGAGGTTCAAAGCGGTTCCAGTAAAGACCGGGGACAAAAACTCCCGTAAAATAAAGATTCTTGCCGGCCTTGAAGAGGGTCAGGAGTATGTAAATAACGGCGCATTCGAGCTCAAGGCCAAGGTTGTCACCAGTTCGCTTGGCGCACATGCTGGACATGGGCACTGAGAGGAGCCACAATAATGGAGAAATTACTTCAAATTTGCATAAAAAACAGACTGCTGATTGTGCTTGCCATTATCGGGATCACTATTGCAGGCGTTGTACAGTATTCGAGATTGCCCACAGACGCATTTCCTGACATTTCACCCGTTATGGTTCCGATTTTTGCCGAAGCACATGGTATGGCTCCGGAAGAAGTCGAACGTCTTATTACCTTTCCAATTGAATCGGCGATGAACGGTCTGCCTGGTGTACGGCAGGTAAAATCCACATCGGCATTCGGAATGGCGGTTGTATATGTTTACTTCAAAGACAATGTAGACATTTACTTCGCTCGTCAGATTGTCGCTGAGCGGCTCGCAAGCGCCGAACTTCCAGAGCGGGAAGAACGTCCCGGTCTGGGGCCGATATCCACCGGGTTGGGTGAAGTTTTCATGTACTACCTGACAGCAGATAAAAACGTTGACACCGATGGAAAAGCTCTCGATGCGTACCTTCGTGAAGTCAATGACTGGACTGTAAAGTACCAGCTTCAAACGGTTCCTGGTGTGACAGAGATTCTTTCCATGGGTGGTCATGTTCTGCAATACCAGGTCAATGTCAATCCTGTTGCGCTCAATAAATTCCAAATTACACTCGATGATGTCGTTACGGCTGTGACCTCAAACAACCGTAATGCCGGAGGGCAGTTTCTTGTGGTCGGTTCAGAAGAATACCTTGTCCGGGGAATAGGACTGATCGATAAGCTCGATGACTTGCGCAATGTACAGGTAAAATCGATCAATGGTATACCCGTTCGTCTGAGTGATGTTGCAGTAGTTGATTTTGGCAAAGAGATACGCCGTGGCGTAGTTACCCGCAACGGAACAGAGGAAGTGGTTGCCGGGATTGTCATGAAACTATATGGCCAGAATACCTCTGAAGTTATCAAGAGGCTCGAGAAGAAGATTCCCGAGGTGCAGCGATCCTTACCTGATGGTGTGAAGCTTGTTCCTTATTATAACCAGAGCTTATTGGTAGGTAATGCCGTAAAAACCGTTCAGGATGCGCTCTGGCAGGGTGGAATACTGGTTATTGCAATTCTGGCGCTTTTCCTGGGTAATCTTCGAAGCGCTTTTATCGTGGCACTGGCTCTTCCCGTTTGTGCACTGGTTGCGGTGATCTGCATGGGAGCCGCAGGAATGTCGGCTAATCTCATGTCTTTAGGCGGTATCGCAATAGCAATAGGCATGTTAGGTGATGCATCGATTGTGATTGTGGAAAATGTGTTCAGGCATCTTGCGGATGAAAAGAATAAATCCCGCAGTAAAACTGAAGTAATAATCTCAGCCTGCAGTGAAGTGGCACGACCGATAATCTTCTCCGTAGCGATTATCGTGGTTGTGTTTCTTCCCCTGTTTACTCTTGAAGGGGTAGAGGGCAAGATGTTCGTGCCGATGGCTTTTACCATCTCATTTGCCCTTCTTGGATCATTAATCGCCGCACTGCTGTTTGCTCCAGTGCTTTCATCGTTACTTCTTAAGCAGGGAGTGCAGAAGGAATTTGCACTTGTCGTTTTTCTAAAAAAACTTCACCAGCCTGTGTTGCACTTTGCTTTACGGAAAAAGCTGACGGTTATTGCTGTGACATTGGCAATCTTCATCTCTTCCATGGCTCTGGTTCCACACCTGGGAACTGAGTTTATTCCTACACTGGAAGAAGGTGTGATACAACTTAATCTTGCCATGGCTCCTTCGATATCGCTTGAAAAGGCAACTGAAACAGTAATGAAACTGGAACGCAGAATCAAGATGTTCGATGAAGTTGATATGACACTGTCAAAGATCGGGCGGCCTGAGGCTGGCAGTCATCCGCATCCGGTCAATTCGGCGCACATTCAGCTCATGCTCAAGCCCGTTAATCAGTGGAAAAATCATAAGAGTAAAGCCGAACTGGTTGAATCACTGAATAAAGCGTTGTCCGGTTATCCCGGCGTTCAGCTCAATTTCTCTCAACCGATACAGAACATGTTCGATGAGCTTCTCTCAGGGGTCAAGACACAGCTTGCGATCAAGCTGTTCGGTGATGACATCAATGTGCTCAAGACTAAAGCTGAAGAGATTAAAAAAGTAATAGAGCCGGTAAAGGGGCTGGTTGATCTCTCTGTAGAGCAGAGTTTCGGACAGCCACAGGTGCAGATCATCGCAGATCGTGAAGCATGTGCACGGTACGGCATTAATGTGTCTGACATTCTGGAGGTCGTCGAGGTGGCAATTGGCGGAGAAACAGTCGATCAGGTATTTTTGAATACGCGACGCTTCGGCATACAGGTGCGTCTGGACGAGCGCCACCGGCAGGATACCGAGGTAATCGGAAACATACTCGTACATTCTGCCGATGGAATTCAGGTGCCCTTGTCGCAAGTAGCACAGGTCAAGGAGGTCGTCGGGCCGATCCAGATCAACCGGGAGAACAACCAGCGCCGGTGGATCATCTCTGCAAACGTGCGTGGTCGCGATATGGGCGGTGTTGTAACTGATATCCAGAAACTTGTTGAGGAAAAAATCAAACTTCCATCGGGATACTATCTTGAATACGGAGGTCAGTTCGAAAATCAGCAACGGGCGATGAAAAGACTTGGGATAATTGTTCCCATAGCGCTGGGTTTGATTTTTATCATGCTTTACATGTCTCTTGGTTCACTGAAGAGCGCATCGCTGATTTTTATCAATGTTCCTCTTGCTTTAATAGGCGGTATTCTTGGCCTGTTTGCAATGGGAGAGTATTTATCGGTTCCGGCATCGGTTGGTTTTATCGCACTCTTTGGCATAGCGGTGCAGAACGGTCTGGTCCTGGTCTCATATATCAATCAGCTCAGGGAGGAAGGGTATGGAATCTCAGAAGCGATTGTGGAAGCAGGGATTATGAGACTGCGACCGGTATTGATGACTGCGCTTACTACCATTCTTGGACTGGTACCCCTGTTGCTTTCACGCGGGATGGGGTCTGAAGTGCAGAGGCCTCTGGCAACTGTTGTGGTTTTCGGCCTGATTTCATCGACATTTCTCACTCTGGTACTGATTCCGACACTTTACGAGTGGTTTGCCCCAAAGCTTGTACAAGATTCTATAAAATAGAAACAATGCCGGGTTGCGGCCCGGCGATCTTTAAAGGGGATATACTATGAAGAAAATTGAAGCATATATAAAGACTCACTGTCTTAACGAAGTAATAGAACGGCTGCATGTCATAGACAATCTTACCGGTGTCAGCATTCACGGGATCAAGGGCTTTGGCAGGACACGAGGTCATGACGAACCGGTGCGGATTGTTGACAACACTATTAACTGAGTGCCGCATGTAAAACTCGAAATATTCTGCAGCGATGAGCTTAAAGAGAAGGTGATAAGTGCAATCATAGAGGGCGCACACACTGGGCTTCGCGCGGATGGAAAGATCTATGTGTCGCCTGTCGAGGATGCAGTCCGTATCAGCACAATGGAAAGGGGAAATACTGCAATATAGATCATTCTGGTGAGTTCGTTTTTGAAAAGAAAAAGGTTGAAAGAAAACACACTGTCAAGTTATATTAATATTGTCAAAGTATACTGAACGGATCAGAAAGGAAAGATGATGAAGAAATTTACATTTGTTGCAGTTATGGCAATTTTCAGTGCAACGATGATGTTTGCCGGATGTCAGAAGAAAAATGGCACAGCCAAAGCAAAGACAGCAGCCGAACACAGTGATCATGATGGTCACGACCACAGCAGTCACAGCAACGATGATGGTCATGGACATTGATAGGTATAAATGAACTGAAGGCAGAACCGGTGTGACTGCACCGGGTCTGTTCTGTACAACAGAAGGGGATCTCTATGAAAATTCACTTAATCGCATTAATATTTGTGTCTTTAACGGGATATCTGACATTTGCCCAGGAAAGTAACCCCCGGAATGCTCAGCCACAATTGTCCATTAAGCAATCAAAATACGTTAATTTCATTAACTCCAGTGTTACTGCCTCAGAGGGAGCGATCTTGTTTGAGGGACGATTCATTGTCCTTGGTGAGGGAGTTTACGGCCATTTCGATATGATCGCTTACAATGATTCGGGCAAAGTGGTTCAGAAAGCAATTTCTGAGGATCGAGCCTGGAGAAGGGATGCGGGATCGAAATTGAAGACTATTACATTGTCAATTACATCCGAACAACCTGCTGAAATAGAGGTTTCGTTTCATGAGATGCGGATTAATCCGGATGCGGGAGCATGCAAACAGTAAGCTGAATGCAGCAAACAAAAAGGAAATCTTAAGAATCACAAATACACAGAAAATGTGTTTCAAATATCGGTCGATTGTAAAACGTATTTATATCGATTATGTTAATGTATTACGTCTTGAATGAAACAGGATTTAAAAAAATGGAAACCGTGACCATATCTCCTAAATATCAAGTAGTTAATTCCCAGAAAAATTCGACAATCGATGCGTCTCAAACCGGGGCAGAAGGTTCAGATGATTCAATACGAAGGGCGTGTTGAACTTATCCAGCTCAATCCAATCAAAGATTTACAGGGGTTCGTAAAAGGACTAAATATAAAATTTGAAAGAGATCCAGACAGACTATGAATCTCGTTGATTCTTCAGGATGGCTTGAATTCATTGCAGACAACAAAAATGCCGCTAAATTTCTTAAACCACTGGAAGATAGCAGTAACCTGATAAT
>JAAYYB010000293.1 GCA_012515615.1 Fibrobacter sp. | reverse complement strand
TGATTGCTAAGCCATTCAGGCGTCTTGGCCTTATCACCTTGTCGATAAAGCCTGCGCCACCTTCATGTCTTATCAATTCAACATGTTGCGCTACTTCAACCACCCCAACTGCGGAAATTAGGTTTAACGATTAGCGCCATTGGCGGTCTCCCCCCCTTCCTTTAGTATTTCCGGAAACAGTAAAAGAAACGCTTAAGGCTGCAAAATAGCGTGTAAATGAATTTGTGGAATGCTATTTGATTTTACATGTAATAGTAGGCCTTATAATAAATTGCCCTAAATCAGGCAACTTAAAGCCTCGCCGGCGAGGCAGTCACATATCCTGGGGGAGAGATGATAAAAAGAATCCTCCTGGTTCTGGGGCTGCTGTACATGCAGGCATTTGGAGCCGGAGAAAATAAGCAACATGAAGAGACAAATGGAATTGTAAACGGTCTTAAATATGTGGCAGGGGCAGGAATAATCGGGATGGAGTTTGTGGGCCTGCCCATAATCGATCGTTACCTTAACTGGCAAAAGCCTGTTGATTGGAAAAACCCCTTTAAAAACATCGAAGAGAATGAACCGTACCATCAGGATGAGCTCTGGCATTTTGTCGGTTGCGCCTCTACAACAGAGCTTAATTACGCAGTGTTAAAGAATCTGTTTGGTCTCGATGACCCTGTCTATTTATCTGCCTTGTCAAGTTTGCTTTTCTGGACATGGATGGAGTGTCTTGATGGCATGAACAGATCGGGATTTTCAATACGAGATCAGATCGCCAATACCACAGGTGCTATCTATAGTTCCATAAGGCTGAAGTACCCGGGGTTTCCAATTTACATCCGAATAGGTGTAAGGGATTGGGCAGGCCTTACGGCAAAGGCGCTGGATAGAAATCTGGAGGCGCTTATAAATGTCAAGTATAAAATGACAAAAGTAGAGATATTATATATGGCTCCCAATTATGCCTATTCCGGAATCGTTATCTCTAACAGCGAAAAAGGAAAAGATGACAAAATAGGAGTGACAGCGGGGCTGGATTTTGCTAAAATGCTCAATAATGAGTACAAGGGCTGGTGGAACGGACCACTGGGATTTTTCAGTAATCATCTGGTATTGACCTTGAATTTTACATACTGGGTCAATTGACAGTGCCGGAAAGCAGTGTCCGGTCAATTTCAATACTGGATGTTTGTTTTCTGAGGCATGGCGATAGCGATGCTTATTCTGCAAAGGTGCAATACCGGATCTTTTGTTCTGTGAGGGGGCGGATAGTAGTTTTTACTTTCATTTTCTCTCAAACACTGTTTTCAGGGTAGCCCAGTGAAATTTTGTGTTCTTAGAAGCGGTTCCAGCGGAAACTGCACTCTTATATCAGATGAAAAGAGTAAAATTTTAATAGATGCGGGGATGAGTCAGAAGAAAATCGGGGAGGTCTTGAAAGAAACCGGAACTGAACCGAAGGATCTTCATTCAATAGTGATCACACACCTTCATTCCGATCATTTCAATTATTCCACACTCCGGGTGTGCATCAAAAACAATATTTCTCTCTGGGTTCATGAAAGAAACCTTCCATGTCTCAGATCGTCTTTTAAGGACGAACATCTTGATGAGCTTACTTTAAACAGCTTTTCTGATAAAGAATTCCAGGCCGGTTCTTTTTTTCTTCAGCCTTTCAATATATCACATGATGCCTATGCTGTTACATCCGGCTTTAATATCAGGCCCCGGGCCGCGGGAGAAAGCTACTTGACATATGCATCCGACCTGGGGCATTTTCCCGATGAGCTGATTCAGTTTTTTAAAAACTCAAGGGCGATTGTGCTGGAATCAAATCATGATCCGGACCTTTTGTGGAAAAATCCGCGCAGGCCATTCAATCACAAAAAGAGGGTAACAGGGCAGCAGGGGCATCTTTCGAATTTACAGGCTGCAGAAGCTCTGGTAAAGACAATCCGCAGTTCAATAAAGGCTCCGGAAATTGTAGTTTTGTGTCATCTGAGCCGCGATCATAACACACCTGAGCTTGCGGTTGAGACTGTAGGTACAGCTCTTAACAAAGAGGGAATTACGACACCTGTTTATGCGGCCAAAAGGCAGGAGCGGACGGAGTTTTTTGAGATTATCTGAGGGCAAGAGTCTTTGAGTTTGAAAGAAGTTCCCATTCCATTGCGACTGCATCCTGATCATTAGTCCACGTCGAGACTTTATCTGCAGCATTTTTTACTTCAACTGAGGCATTACCTACGGCTATTCCCAGTCCCGCTTCTTTGAGCATCGGAATATCATTGGATGCATCTCCGAAAGCGATTACATCTTTCATACTGAGGCCGTAGCTGCGGGCCAGAGATTGAAGACCTTCACCTTTGTTGGCATGGGGATTGAGGAACTCAAGGTAATAATCCCATGTTCTACAAATGTAAATAGAGTCGCCCCAGAGGGTTCTGAAGAATGATTCCTGTTTATCAATTTCAGGGGGCTCGCCCACGAAAATTATTTTTGAAGGGCTTTTCCCCCGGAATAATTCAAAAGATTCTATGAAGTTGAAAACAGTAGATGTCTCTCGATAGTAAAGATCAATCCAGGGCTGTGTTGATGAAGAGCGTACTGAATAAAGTTTGCCATCAGAGTAATAATTGAGGTTGAATTTATCTGCCTTGAAATAATCGATGAGAAAATGTGCGCAATCGGGCGGCAGCGGTGCATTATGAACGAGTTTTGATCCATGTGATTTATCGGTGTAAACTTCGGCACCGTTAAGAGTGAGCATGGCGATATCGATGTCGATATTTCCGAGAAATTTTGACATGCTTGAGCCAAGTCTTCCTGATGCAAAGGCCACAACTGAGCCGCTCTCAGAGATCTCTTTCAGTGCTTTAAGGTTTGCGGCAGAGATCTGTTTTTGTGAGTTTAGAAGCGTTCCATCAAGATCAAAGGCAAAGAGATGCCCGGGTTTAGAAGCAGTCATTTTTTCAGAACTTTCCATCAAGAGAACCGGGGTCGGTCAGTTCTCCAAAAGAGAAGACGTAAACCAGTCCGATTTCCGGTGCCCAGTAGGTCCCTAATCTGGGTAAAATTATTCCACCTAATTCGGCGGATATGGTGATACTATTGTGTTTATTTAGAAGAAAAGCGGTTTTTATCCCGGGCAAAACAGCCTGGAATTCTCTGACCTCCGGTAGTTCCGGCTCATCATAATCAAAGTCATAATAATAAAAATCATCATCATCATTTTCTGTGAACATATGGCCCCATGAGCGGACAGTGCCGTTAACACCAAATCCGGTTTTGATTCGCCGGTTTCCAAAAAAGCCATAGGCACTGTATTCAAAAAAGTAGTTCTGGGGCTGATTGAGGTCTCGTCCCCCGAACAGCGGCCATGTAATTCTGCCCCTGAATCCGGACCATGGGCGTCCTGCGCGGATTGAAAGTGCAATGTTGTAAAGGGCGGAAGTTTTGTACTTGAACACTGTATCGAAAACTGTTGTGTCGAAACCATGCATGTAGTTCATAGCCAGACCTACTGCCACAGCGAAGTATTTAAAACCCCATTCATGGTCGATTGAGGCGTAGAAATCCTGTGGTTTATCTTTAACCTGATCTCTTATCAAATCACTTCTGAACATTGGTATACCGGCAGAGAGGCGTACCTGACTTTTGGAGGTTGTTTGATTCAATAATAGAAGAGTACCTCCGTAGGGGCTTTGGTTAGACTTTCCTTTGATACCTATAGTTGAGTGGATATCGAAGCCAAGAGAGAAACCTTTAACAATCCCGATTGCGTTCTCTTCGGTCATTTCAAGCTGATCTGATGAAGCATATATTGCAAAAGAGCATGTAAGAAATGTGACTAAAAACAGATTTCTGATTTCGGTTGCCGGTTTCATAGAAAGTCTCCCGAAAAGGTATTATGGTAAGATAGTTTATTTCGGGGTTCTGAACAAAAAGAGTTAAGCAGAGGGAAAATGATGTAAACGGTGCACATTTGTAATAACAATTGTATTTTTAGGTTAAACCTAAAAATCGCAGTTGGATGAGGCAAAAAATCGTAATCTGTTGAGCGCTAAACATTTCAGGCATCTTGATCTTATCACCTTGTCGATAAGACCTGCGATGCCTTCAAGCCTTATCATCTCAACATCTTACGGTTTTTTGTTC
>JAAYYB010000292.1 GCA_012515615.1 Fibrobacter sp. | reverse complement strand
TTATAATTCCGTACAGGCGCTCAATGTCTGATAAATGTAAACCGGTTGTAGGCTCATCCATGATGTAAATGTTACCACTTTTATGCAGCTCTGATGCCAGCTTGAGACGCTGCGACTCACCACCTGATAAAGAACTCAGTGTCTGCCCGATTTTCAAATACCCCAGGCCGACTTCTGAGAGCACTTTCAGACGCTTGTTTATTTCTTTATGGGGAAATACTCCAATTGCGCCATCAACTGTCATCTCAAGAGCATCTGCAATAGAAAAACCTTTGTACTTTAGATCTAAAACGCTCTGCTGAAAGCGGGTCCCGCCGCACTCATCGCACACCGTCTTTACAGCATCAAGGAAATGGAGCTCAAGGGAAACAAATCCCTGCCCATTGCATTTTGGACAGGCTCCTTTTGAATTGAAACTGAAAAGTGACGCGTTTTCACCTGTTTGCGATGAGAATTCTTTCCTTATTAAATCAAAAATACCTATATAGGTCGCAGGGTTGCCCCGTGATGATCTCCCGATAGGGGACTGGTCAATCACAATCGCTTCAGGATGTTCGGGCACAAAGCAATGATTTATCAGCGTACTTTTTCCGCTTCCTGCCACACCGGTTATACAGGTCAGGACTCCACGCGGAATTCTGGTATGTATATTTTTTAGGTTGTGCACGTTAAGACCCGTTACAGGAATAAAATCGAGAGGCTTTTTGCGCTCATATTTTACAGGAGGCATACGGTAGAGGTATCTTGATGTGGTTCCATCGGAACTTTTGAGCCCTTCGATGGGACCGGAGTAAACAAGCGAGCCTCCGTCCTTGCCTGCTCCAGGTCCGATATCTACTATCCATTCAGCTTCCCTGATAACATCCGGATCATGCTCAACTACAAAAACACTGTTTCCAGTATTCAGAAGCTTTTTCATTATGGCAAGCATCCTGCCTGTGTCGCGCGGGTGAAGCCCGATTGTGGGCTCATCCATGATATACATCAGATCCGTAAGAGTGCAGTCAAGCTGACGAGCCATCTTTACACGCTGCGATTCTCCGCCGGAGAGAGTGGATACCGGACGGTCCAGAGAGAGATACCCGACTCCTATGTCAACAAGGTGCTCAAGAATGTTCTCTGCCTTTCTTTTAACCGCATGTGCCTGCGGATTTTCTATTTCCCTGAGGAAACTCAATGTATCTGTAAGTTCCATTTCGCAGAGATCGCCTATCGATACTCCGTTTATCTTTACACCCAGAGCCTGTTCATTAATACGCGTCCCACGGCAGAAATCACAGCTTTTATAGAGGAAATACTTTTTATACGCATTTTTCTCGCCGTCAGGAAGTTCATCTTCGGCTCTCTCGATTGTAATCCTCTCCAGCCTTCGTGCAATACCTTCAAAGTTTTTCATGTATGTACCGGCACCATGTTTTTTCTCGACCGGTACAGGTTCAGTATAAAGAAGCTTATTGAGCTCCTCTTCAGAAAAGTCCTTAAGCGGCTTGTCAACATCAAAAAGATCCATCGACAACAGCTCTCTCCACAGAAATCCACCGACTTTGCATTCAGGGTGAACAATTGCACCTTCCCGAAGCGATTTCTCTTTATCAAGCAGCAGATTCAAATCTACTTTTACCAGTTTGCCCAGCCCCTGACAATGCTGACACATTCCGTCTGGATGATTAAAGGAGAAGAAAAAAGATGGGCCGATAAAGGGCTGCCCGAAACGGGAATAAAGCAGACGAAGATATGTGTTTACTTCTGTGGCTGTTCCAACTGTGCTCCTAAGATTACTCCCCATGCGTTTCTGGTCTATAATAATTGCTGTTGACAGGTTCTGTATCTCCTCGACATCAGGACGGGAGAGCTTGGGAAGCCTGGCCCGGGCAAATGTGGAAAAAGTTTCAATTAACTGGCGCTCTGCTTCAGTATAGATCGTATCAAAAAGCAGTGATGATTTTCCGGAACCTGAGACGCCGGTAAAGACAACCAGTTTGTGTTTGGGTATGTCAATGGAAAGATTCTTAAGGTTATGGGTCTTTGCTTCTCTGATAATGATCTTTTCATTGTTCATTGAAATTTCTCCTTTATTCAGACTTATTTGCCTTTACGCCCTCAGGTGTTCAATCAATATCTTTATGCCTATTCCAATCAAAACGAGCCCACCGATAATCTCCACCTTTCGTCCGAATATGTCACCGATTCTCTTCCCGAAGAAAACACCGCCCAGAGAGATGATGAATGTAATTACCCCGATTATTAAAGCAGGTTTGAGGATAGCGGTATCAAGAAAAGAGATCGTTACCCCTACAGCTGCAGCATCGATACTGGTCGCAACTGCAAGTGCAAGAAGGATTGAATAGCAGAATGGATCGGTTTTCTTGACCTTTTCCTCACATTCCTCTTCTGTGCAGGCTTCATGGAGCATTTTGCCACCGATCGCCAGAAGAAGAAAAAAAGCTACCCAGTGGTCAAATGCTTTTATGTATTCAGCCGCAAAAATGCCGATGCTCCATCCGGCAACAGGCATTAATGCCTGGAAAAGACCAAAGCAGAACGCCATCCTCAGCGCATGCCTGATCTGCATCTTCACCATTCCGATCCCGCTGCTTATTGAAACCGCGAATGCATCCATAGCCAGCGCTAAAGCCAAAAGAATTGTAGTTGTAATAGACATATCAATCGTTGATTCATTTCTCCGGAGAATTGCAGAAACCTGTCTCTTTTTGGAACTGATTCAGAATAATAAATAATGTTCTTTAAATATCAAAATGCATTGAGCTTAGTCAGAAATCTGGAATATAGGTTTGTAGAGATATAGATTTCCCAGTCAAAACTTGTAACGATTCCGGAATATTAATTATTTTAAAAATCTTTTTACTTCTTTTTTCAACTTTCTCAGGAGGACAAATGCGGCGGTTTTTTACATCAGAAAGTGTATCTCAGGGGCACCCGGACAAGGTATGCGATCAGATTTCAGACGCAGTACTCGACTCGATGCTGACCCAGGATCCTGAATCAAGAGTAGCCTGCGAGACTCTGGTAACAACAGGTCTGGTGGTTGTTGCCGGTGAAATTACAAGCAAGGCGGTTGTAGACCTTCAGGACGTAGTACGCAAAACTATTACTGAGATCGGCTATACTGACTCCTCTCTGGGTTTTGATGCCAACAGCTGCGGCGTCCTTATCTCTGTTCATCAGCAGTCTCCTGATATTTCTCAGGGTGTCACAGAAGGACAGGGACTTCATCAGGAACAGGGCGCAGGCGATCAGGGTATCATGTTCGGATACGCCTGCAATGAAACTGAAACCTGTATGCCACTGGCAATCCACTATGCTCATCGCCTGATGGAAGAGCTCACAGATGCACGTGAAAAGAAGATCATTCCCTACCTTCGTCCCGATGCCAAATCACAGGTTACGATCGAATATGATGATCTCAAGCCGGTAAGGGTTGATACTGTTGTCATTTCAACCCAGCATGCGCCTGAAGCGACTCATGAACAAATCGTCAAAGACATGATCGAAAAGATTATTAAGAAGGTTATCCCGGCAAACATGCTTGACGATAAAACAGTTTATCATATCAATCCCACAGGCCGTTTTGTAGTTGGCGGACCTCACGGGGATTCCGGTGTGACCGGCCGCAAAATAATCGTTGATACATACGGCGGATACGGTGCCCATGGTGGTGGTGCTTTCTCCGGAAAGGATCCCTC
>JAAYYB010000395.1 GCA_012515615.1 Fibrobacter sp. | reverse complement strand
GATATGGCTCTGGCCCTCGGCCGGCTTGGTGCCCGTCGGCGGTCTGGCCGCGGCCTCCGGCGACCGCGGGCGCCCCGCGCCGCGGCCGGGGCCCTGAGCCGCTACAGGCCGGCCAAGGCATAGCAGCACAGCCGGAATGGCGAGCAGACTGCATACAAAGATGGAGCCATGAGAACGCTGCATGAAGAGGTACGTCCCTTCGCTGGCGCTGCCCCGACCACCACGGGCCGGGTCCCGGACCAAACTCATCTGCCTCGGCGACCCTCGCACCGGCGCATTTCGCGGCAACCCACGCCCGCCGGGCCGCCGTTCTACAAGAGCCCCGCCACTACCGGCCCCAGAATCTCGGCCACGCGCGATAGGAGCGCCTCGTCCCCGGCGTCAAAGGCCCCCACCGCGTCACAGTCGGCATCGATCTGGCCGACAATCTCGCCCTGATGCCAGATCAGCACCACGATCTCCGAGCGCACCGACTCGCTGCAGGCGATGTAGTTGTCGAGGTCACGGACATCGGTGACAAGCTGATTGGCCCGCCGGGCGACCGCGGTGCCGCACACGCCCTTGCCGACGGGGATCGCCACGTGCTCGGTGGCCTGACCCACGAAGGCCTCCAGGTCTAGCTCATCGCCCCTGAGTACGTAGATGCCTACCCATTCGTAGTGAGCGTGTCGCTCGGCGAGGGCCTGCATCGCCGCCCGCAGCGCCGCGCGCGGTGCCGCCACTTCGGCGACGGACCTGCGCACAGCCTCGAGCGTATCGTCGCGATGGGACATAGAAGGCTCCGCGCACTGTGTGGGGATTGTTGCGGCGGGGCGGATGGCTGCAACTAGGTAGAGTGGAGGAAAGCGGAGTACAGGTTACACCCCGAGGACCGCGGGCGGCGGTCATCCCGCAGGCCTCGGGGTGCGCGTTGTCGTCCTGGACCAGGACGACCGCAGGCAAAGCCACCGGCCCCACACAGGCAAAGTGCCCCCGCCGCCCCGACGGCTTGAGACGATCGGTGACTAGATCAGCTCGGCGATGATGTCCCCGGCCTTCTGGGTGTCTCCCTCGTCCCCGGTGATCGCCCTGACCTTGCCGCTGCCCAGGGCCTCGATGACGGCCCGGTCGATGGCCCGGCCGGCCTCCACCTCGCCAAGATTCTCCAGCATCATGCCTGCGGCGCAGATGGCCGCCACCGGACTGACCTTGCCCAGACCGGCGTGCCGCGGCGCCGAGCCGTGAATAGGCTCGAACATGCTCACACCGTCGGGGTTGATGTTGCCCGAGGCCGCCACCCCCATTCCGCCCTGGATCATGGCACCCAGGTCGGTGATGATGTCGCCAAACATGTTGCAGGTGACGATGACATCGAACCACTCGGGATTCTTGACAAACCACATGCAGGCCGCGTCCACGAAGGCGTACTCCTTCTTCAGGTCGGGGTACTCCTCCCCGACAGCGGCGAAGGTCCGCCGCCACAGATCGTGGCCGAAAGTGAGCACATTGGCCTTGTCCACGCTGTGAATCGTGTTGTTCTTGTTTCTCTTCCGGCAATAATCCATGGCCCAGCGCACGATGCGCTCGGTGCCCTTCCGGGTGT
>JAAYYB010000291.1 GCA_012515615.1 Fibrobacter sp. | reverse complement strand
GAGCGCTAAGGCTTTCAGGCGTCTTGATCTTATCACCTTGTCGATAAGACCTGCGCCGCCTTCAAGCCTTATCATCCCAACATCTTACGATTTTTTGCTCTCCCCATCTGCGACTTTTAGGTTAAAAACACTTGTAAAAAGATGGATTCCTGTTTGCTCAGGAATGATAATTTTGGACTCACTTTTCACATTTTGAACAGATACTGTTCAGCTGTGACAAAAGATTGTCAGATTTTTTAAAGATATTTTGATTTTTTAAGTACAGTTATTATATTGAGAACATCCTACCTTATGCAAGGTCCTCTTGCATTTATTTTGGGTGAAGCGGAAGCGCCGGGTCTTGTACCCGGCGATTCTTTTTTAAGGTGTGCCCGATCTATAAGTGATATGTTATCCGGCATAATGATTATTGCCCCATGGAACATTTACAGAACATCATTGTAGAATAACAGAGAGCGAACAGGTTGTTCATTAAACTGAAAATCGCAGTTGGATGAGATAAAAAAATTAATCTGTTGAACGCTAAGGCTTTTGGCATCTTGATCTTATCACCTTGCCGGTTAAGACCTGCAATGCCTTCAAGCCCTATCATCTCAACATCTTACAGTTTTAATTCTCCCCAATTGCGACTTTCAGGTTAAATTTATCTGTTTTTTACAAGCGAGGTAATTTGATCAAAACTTCTCTGCCGGGCATGATTCTTACTTGTGTAGTACTATTGTTTTCTGCGGTTTCTGCACTGGAGATAAAGTTGCCTCAAAGAGAGCAGATTCTGGTAAAAATGAAAGCAGCCAACGACTATTTCATGGACAAATGGCCCGATCCCTGCAGCAGCTGTCTGGTTGGTAATCGTCCGAGTAATATCTGGACAAGGGCAGTGTACTATGAAGGATCTCTGGCTTATTATGCGGCAAGTCACGACAGCGCTGCACTGAATCATGCTTTGCGCTGGGGAGAATTTCACAGCTGGAATCTGCGTGGCGGGACCATGACCACCAATGCGGATAATCAGTGTGCCGGGCAGGTATACATAGATCTGTACCGGATAAACCAGCAGCCGGAACGCATCTCCAGTATAAAAACATGTATTGACAGAATGGTAGCATCGGGTGCGGATAATCGCTGGACCTGGATCGATGCGATTCAGATGGCGATGCCTGTGTTTGCAAAGCTTGGAGCACTGTTAAATGACACCCGGTATTTTGACAAGATGTATCGGCTCTACGACTATTCAAAGTCAGATCTGGGACTCTATAATGAGAGTGATCATCTCTGGTGGAGGGATGCCTCATTTGTAAATGCAAAGACACCTTCCGGGAAAAATGTCTACTGGTCACGGGGCAATGGCTGGGTTTTTGCCGCCCTGGTGCGCGTGCTGAGTGAACTTCCCGATTCAGATCCGCACAGGCAGGAGTATGAGACTGTTTTCAAAGAGATGGCAGGAGCACTTGCAGCTTTACAGCGTGATGACGGATTCTGGAATGAAAATCTGGCCGACCCGGAACACTTCGGTGGTCCTGAAGTTACCGGCACCGGACTTTTTGTTTACGGGATGGCCTGGGGGGTTAACAAAAGAATGCTTTCCAGAGATGAATACCTGCCTGTAATTATCAAGGCCTGGAGCGCCATAGCGGACAGTGCCATTTTCCCTGACGGCAGGCTGGGGTATGTGCAGGGGACCGGTGACTCCCCTGGAGACAATGGTGCCGGGGTAACGGATGCAGCCCCGTCACGTGACATCGTACCTGATTTCGATGATTACGGTCTGGGCTGTGTGCTTCTTGCAGGCAGCGAGATGGTAAAGCTGGTTGATACTCCGACAATTGCGAATAAAACTCTTTTCCATACGGTATCAAAGCAGCTTCCAGCATCTAAAATAACAGGAACCCTGTTTTGCCGGAAGTTTACAGAAGATCACGAACCAACAAGATTTTTTACGCTCTCCGGGAAACTTTTGGAGACAGCGCCTTCCGGAACAGAAAATATTAAAAAGAAAGGTGCGGCAAAAGGAGTTTTCCTTGAGAAGCGACCTTGATGTCTTTTGATTTACTTGATTATTAATCATGGTAATCTTGTAATCTTTCTAATCACGGCTTAGTTTTCGTCTGATCCCGGTACAGCTTTTTTAATTACAGCAAGTGAGCCTGGCCGTTTGAGATCACGTACCAATCTGCCAGAAAGTGTAAAAGCTTTTTCAAAGGGCGACAAGGGAATAACACTAAAAGGCATTTCTTTACTATACAGTATTTTGTTTGTCAGCTTTCCAGGGATAATTGCTGCAGAATTATTAACGGGTGTATCCTCTGTTAGCTTTATCTTCATAAAAACTGCCGCGACAGGTCCTGCTGATTTTCTCCCTACAAACCATCCTGTGTTGCCTTTGAAATCTATTGCATAGTCACTAATGTCGAGATCAATGGTTGAAAATTTCTGAAAATCTTTGTAGACTCTTGTGCAATTGCCGTAGTTGAGAATAAAGAAAGTGTCAAGTGCAACTGAAACATTGCTTGCTCCAGCGGAGAGCGATCGGTATTCCCATGTATTTCCTCCATCGCTGGTGTACCAGCACCTGGAGTATGAGGCGGAGTATGAGGTGACAACACCGGTCTGGTTGTCAAGAAAGCAGACTGAAATTATAGTGCCGCTTTCTGTAGTCGGTGACAAACCCGATGTCGATTTTAAAGTTATTCTACTCCAGGTATCTCCGCCATTATTGGTTTTGCGCAGATAACCATCGCTGCCGCCCAGAAAAACAGTCTCTGAATCGAGCATCTGGATGCAGTTGTAATCTGTGGTGCTGGATCCTGATGGGTTCTTCAACGTTTCCCAGTTTTTACCACCATCAATGGTGCGAAGAAGCGCTCCGTCGGTACCAGCAATAAAACCTTTGTTTTTGTCAGAAAAATCCACAGTTTTAAATGTATAAGCAGAGGAGAAAGAACATTCCTGCTCATTCCATGTTTCTCCACCATCTGTTGAATTCAAAATTACGGCTGAAGCTCCCACTACCCAGCCATGTGCAGGGGTGGGGAAATGGATCGAATGAAAGCTGTTTGAAAATTCGGTTTGATGCACGGTCCAGTTATTACCGCCATCTCTTGTGAAGACAATTATTCCCGAATCACCGGCTGCAAATGCGGTGTTGCTGTCTATGGCGCTTACGTCTCTAAGAGTTCTCCTTGTGACTGGCTTAATGAGAAATTCCCAGTTTTTACCACAATCCTCTGTTTTTGCAATATCTCCGGTCGTTGCCAGCCAGCCTGTAGATGAATCGGTGAAAAACATGGATTTTATGTTGTACATCGCGGAATCACCTACTGTAATCCAGTTTTCACCCAGGTCCCTGGACTTGTATGTAGTACCGGCAGAGCTACTTATAATAAGTGTGCTATCCACAAAGAAAATTCTGGAAAATTTCCTTGCAGCGGTGATCTGCTCCAGTGTCCAGGTTAAACCCCGGTCATCAGTTTTGAGAACGATTCCACTGTCACCTACCACAAACCCGGTACTGTCATCCACAAAGAGTATTTCATTTAGATTCTTGGTGGTTCCGCTGGTCTGAAAATTCCACTGCCTGCCATTTTTGGTAAAGGCTATGCTTCCTTTAGAGCCTACAATCCATCCCGTGTTGAAATTTTCAAAATAAGCCGAATGCCAGACTGTGGACTTTCCTGTAGGCATGGAGTCCCATGTTACTCCGCCATCCTTTGTCTTCATGATCATGTCCCTATTGCCGACTACCCATCCACTGTCAGGAGAAAGCATGAAGTGGCCGTATGGGATTGTTTTTCCTATTCTTGCGGTATCCAGTTTGGATGAATGGATATTGATGGTAGACAAATAGTACATGCTGTTTCTTTCAAGGAAAAACCTTATGTTATCACCATCAAAAGAGTACTTCTCGGCACAGGTGATATCGCCAAGGAACCGTTTGGGCGTATTATCCCATGTCAGGCCCATATCGGTACTCATTGACAACTTGCCGTCGTTTCCCAGCAAAACCAGCGTATCTGAAGAGAGTTGGAAAACACCCTGTATCCTTGATGCGTCAGGGGTCGGACTCATGTAAAACCATTCTTCTCCCGCTACAGTAAATGCAGCCATAAACAGAAGGGTGAAAGCGGTTGCTCGTGTCATCGGAATTGCTCCTTTAAGTGGCGTACGGGTGAGGGTCGAAAGTTTTTACTTTATAGATATAATATAGTTTTTAAAGAATCGATGTGTAAAACCATGAATCACAGGGTGGGAGGCTTGTCATGCTGTTGAAGAACGGCATCCAGGGATGTTTGGGTGGGAGAAGATGGATTCCGGCTTTCACCGGAATGACGAATAAGGCTGTTACGTTATTCTCTGAAATAACCTTTTTAGCAACGCCGTCACGGTTTTGTCATGCCGTTGAAGAACGGCATCCAGGGATGTTTGGGTGGGAGAAGATGGATTCCGGCTTTCGCTGGAATGACGGATAAGGCCGTTACGTTATTCTCTGAAATAACCTTTTTAGCAACGCCGTCACGGCCTTGTCATGCCGTTGAAGAACGGCATCCAGGAATGTTTGGGGTAGGCGAAGATGGATTCCGGCTTTCGCCGGAATGACGGATAGGGCTGTCAGGATGATAGTAACTTTATTAAAAAAACGATACAGATTTCGACCCCGAAAACTTCAACCTGCAAAAAACCTTCAGCTGTCGTTTGCCAACTTTTATTGCTCTGGTTCCAATTACGCTCAAATCTTTACATCATATCCAAGAGAAGAGAGATAGCCCTTGAGATCGGGAATCTTTATGGTCCCGAAATGGAAAACCGAAGCAGCAAGCAGAATCGTTGCTCCAGCCTCTATTGCCTCTGGAAAGTGCTCCAGTTTTCCGGCCCCGCCTGAAGCCACTACCTCTGCATTTACGGCTTTTTTTATGGCCCTGATAACCGGAAGGTCATAACCGGTCCGGGCTCCATCACCGGCTTTGCTTGTCGGCAGAATGACAGGCACGCCATATCCATCAACCTGTTTTGCCCATTCGACTGCATCTGTGCCGGTTGCGGTTCTTCCCCCGTTGATATAGACCTCATACCCTGAAGGCATGGAATCGTTTCTATCTACATCGATTGCCACAGTCACCTTTTCTGCACCAAACTCCCTGATCATCTCTTTTATCAATTCAGGTTTACGGAATGCGGCGCTGCTGGTGGAAACTTTATCTGCACCTGATTTAAGAACCTCTTCTGCAGCTTTAACACTGTTTATACCGCCACCGACAGTAAAAGGGATTGTGGCTGCATCCGCGACCCGTTTTACCACCTCAAGCATTGTCGCGCGATTCTCGACCGTAGCGGTGATATCGAGCATCGCAAGCTCATCTGCGCCTGCTTCGCAGTAGGCCCTTGCACACTGCACCGGATCGCCGGCATCATGTATATCGATAAAGTGGACACCTTTTACTACACGTCCGTTCTGCATATCCAGACAGGGCATGATGCGGATCTTATTATTCATATTATTGCAGTCTCCTTGATTTGGTACTGGAAGAAAATAAAATGCCCCCATCCCGCAGTAAAGTATCAGCAATGATCGTTTCTACTGCACAGGTTCTTTATTTATTTTTAATTAAGCCACTTTATCGGCTGAAATTTATATTAATTCTATGATTTTAATTCCGGAAACAGTGTAGTTGCCTTTAAACCAGAAACCAAAACGAGTAATATCTGCCCAATGCCATCTCCATCCTCAACATTTTTCTGCAGGCAAATACAAGCGGACAGTCAGTAAGTTCCTATGCAAAAATTCAGCATCCATTCTCAAAAACAAAACCATTAACCTTGCCAGGATAGCAGTTTATGGAAACTCCAGTTATTTCAACCGGTATGATAATTCAGATGGTCTCAAATGTGATAGGGGGGTTATACATATTCCTTCTTGGAATGAAATATCTCTCCGATGGTGTGCAGGCTGTTGCTGGCAGTCGGATGCGCAAGATGATTTCCATGGTGACCGACAACCGGCTGGCTGCATGCGGTACGGGTCTTTTTGTGACTTCGATTATTCAATCAAGTTCAGTGACCACAGTGATGCTTATCGGTCTGGTGAATGCAGGCGTCATGTCACTTCAGCAGTCAATAGGGGTTATAATCGGAGCGGACATCGGCACCACAATCACCGCCTGGATAGTGGCAATCAATATCACAAAGTATGGCCTTCTGATTACAGGGATTTTTGGTTTGTTCTACCTCTTTTCCAGAAACGAGCGTAACCGTTTCATTTCCATGTTAGTAATGGGGCTCGGTATGGTTTTTTTTGGCCTTTTACTGATGGAAAAAGGGGTTGAACCTTTACGGAGTCACCAGGGATTCATTGCTCTTTTTTCAAGCTTCTCACCCAAAAGCTATCTCGGTGTAATCAAATGTGTCATAATAGGCGCGCTGGTGACAGGCATCATTCAATCATCATCTGCAACTATCGCAATGACCATCACACTGGCAAGGGCCGGCGTGATCGATTTTGACACATCGGTTGCCTTGGTGTTAGGAGAGAATATTGGTACGACCGTTACTGCATTTTTGGCTTCGCTAAATACAACAATGAGGGCGCGAACCGTTGCTTATGCCCATATCACAATAAAAGTAGTAGCTGTTTCATTAGTAATACCCTTCTTTTTCCTCTATTTGAGAATGTTGGGATTAATAATGCCCAGTGGTATTGATATCGCCACCAGAATTGCTTTATCTCATTCTATCTTTAATATTCTTCTGGCAATCACATTTCTGCCCTTTACCCATCTTCTCACCCGTGGTCTTGAGTACCTCTTCAAAGAGAAAGTATCAACCGGAGTTCCTGCTCTGACTCACCTTGATTCCCGTCTTCTTGAAACACCTATGATTTCCATTGAACAGTCAAGGCGCGAAGTTATCAGGATGGGAGAGATCGCCGGAAAGATGATGGATTCGCTCAGGGATTTTCTGAAAGGCTCTACAGAAGAAAAAGAGCTGGTAGACAAGCTCTTCAACCAGGAGCAGCTGCTTGACCGCATGCAGGAGGAGATCACTATTTTCCTCACTAATCTGCTTTCACAGGAACTGGTTTCATCTATCGCCAGGGAAGCGCAGGAACAGTTGAGGCAGGCTGATGAGTATGAATCGGTAAGCGATTATATAGTCTCAATTTTAAAACTGAATCTTCGTCTTAAAAACGCGGAATTGACACTGGATAAAGAAGAGGTTGATGATATGCTGGAACTT
>JAAYYB010000290.1 GCA_012515615.1 Fibrobacter sp. | reverse complement strand
GTTTCTATCGACACAGGCTTTTAGAGAGCGAATAAATTGTCACATATGCAGGTCGGGACTGCTCTGGTCTGTCAGACTTCTTTTTGATTCCAGAACCTGCCCCACTTTCTGCCAAAGTTCCTGGGTTCTTATTATCTGTCCCTTTCGCGGGCGAAATACAGCCATCACATCTTCTATTTCACGGTCAATTGCCTCTTTGTCGAGACTGTATTTTTCCATGAAATAGTTGTAAAGTTCAACTTTTGAACTCCACCTGAAGTTTACGGTTCTGGATACAGATGATTTTTTCTTCATGGTGTTCCCTTTTGAGGTACCTTTTTTATAGCATAAAAATCATTATACTATTTTTCACGAGTTTAGCGTAGAAGAAATCACAGTTCTTAGGTTCATCTTTCCACAGATCTTCTCAGCAGAAGAAATGTCGCTGGTTACCCCAATTACAGTCGATCCGGATCCCGTCATAACAGCCATTAAACAGCCAGCCTCCATGAGATCTGCTTTAACCTTCACAAGTGCCGGATGAGCCCTGAAAACGTTCTCTTCAAAATCATTGTGCATTGAACTGATTACACCATTGAGATCGTTCTTTCCAAAACAACTCTCCATCATCAGAGTCTTTTCATGCTGTTTATTAATATGTGAGTAATCAAGCCCCCGGTAAGCTTCACTGGTTGACACTCCGAAATCCGGAATGGCGATTACAAAGTAAAGACGCAGTTCAGAAGGTATTTTACGCAGACACCCGGTTGCCTCTGAGTCAAAAGCTGTACCTCCGGCAAAAAAATATGGTACATCCATTCCAAGCTTCCTCCCTGAAGCCATCAACAGCTCTGAACTCAAGCCAAGCCCCCACAGGTCATTCAGAAGAGATAGTGTGGTTTCGGCGTTAGCGCTTCCCCCAGCCATTCCACCCATAACCGGTATTTTTTTCTGAATTGTAATAGATACGTGCTTATCGATATCGTACTCATTTTTAATGAGGTCGACGGCCCTCCAGCAGATATTGCTCTGGTCACAGGGAACCCTCGGATCATCACAGTCAATAGAAGTACTGCTTGAGTTTTTTAACGATATGATATCATGCATCTCAATCTGATGTTTTATAATTGCAAGCTCATGATACCCCTTATGCGGCCCGTCCTCAATCCTGTTTACCACATCCAGAGAAAGTGTTACACGAGTGTATGATTTTTTTTCCATTCTTCTATCCAATTGCTGAAAAGAGCAAAATAACAAATAGCACCAGCCAGGTCTAAACGAATATTTACAACATAAGGAATTTCCCGATTCTCCTCATGTTTACCAGTATCTATTTTACAAATATGGAAAATATTGAACGTAGAACACACCCCCGGACTAATACCGAATATGTTACAGTGGAGATCTATATTTCCACCCTTAATACAATGCCGCCTGAAGTCAAAGAGATCTGTTCTGTTCTGGATCTCAGTGAGAGCGGAATGAGGTTTGAGGCGGATAAGTTTTTCAGTAGAGGTCAACTCCTGCGCCTTACATTTCTACTGCCCGATTCCATTGTCATAATCCGCACCGACGCAATTGTGATACATACTGAAAAAAATCACAACGATAATGAAATTGGTGTTCAGTTCAAGAATTTAGGACTCGCCGAAAAAAAACTGATTCGTCATTTTGTCGAAAAGTCACTCCAGAACAAATCTCAGCCACAATAACTGCTGATTTTTTTGTGAATATCATAAAGATTGTACTCTGACAATAAACACATCCGGGAGTTTTGTTTCTTCATAAATCCCCTGAATTATTTCTGCAGCTTTACAGACAGTCTTCCGGGAAAAAAAATTAATATGTGTAGGATCCTGAATGTACCACCACTTGAGGAACTGATCAACCGGCGGATAAAGTTTCGTGCGAATTATTACAGAGCCGCGATTTGAAAGAATTCTCTTTATTAACTTCAGTTCTGTCTTCAAGTCTCTGATGTGCTCAATAACCTCACATAAAACAACAATATCAAATTTCTTCTCCCAATCACCAGGATGAATGTCATATAATGGATCGTAGGATTCACACTTAAGACCCGAAAGCTGCAGAAGTGAAGAAAGAACTGCGTTTTTTCCACTGCCAAAATCAAGTATCTCAGGATCTTTTAATCCGACATTCCGTATAACAGGAATAAGTTCTTTTAGAAATCCGACATAACCTTCATTGATGGTTGTATTTTCGTGAAAGTTATAACGCTCTTTTTCTTTTTCATAACTCAAAAATTCAGATTCAGGCACAAATATGAGATGACATTCCGGACAGAAATAATAACTGCGTTTTTTATCCCTGTCCAAAGCAACAGAGTGTTCACATGAACATAAGCGGCAATTCATTTGTTCTCAAATACGCCAGCTATCTGCAGACGGGTTTCTCTGCAGGCTTTTTGACATTCAATAACTGATTCTGTGGCATTAATAATTGGTATGCTGTTCAACTTGATATTCAAAACGGCATTCCAGAACGCATTTATCCCGATTGATTTATTCATTTCCTGCCTGATTTCATCGTATCGCCTTATATGCTCTATCTTCCGTTCCTTTAAAAAAGATCCCAGAGCAGTTTCTACTTCCAGAACACAGTTACAGAATTCTTCCGCCCGAACCCTGAATTTTTCATCAGCAATAATTTCTGAATCAATCTGATATTCAGGATCGAAACACTTTTGAATTATCGATGCCCCATCCCGATCATAATACGGAACTGAATTTTGTGTTACAGGAACCAGTTCATAGTCGCCGCGAGCACCTATAGCGCTTCGGTACACATCACAACCAGCCTTGCCTGTTAATGATCCATTTATACCCGCATATACGTCTTCCGGCGTAATTGATTTCATACACTCCTGAGTCCTGCATTCAAAACAGAAACAGGGTCGTCTGTTGCACCTTCCGCTGAAAACCAAATGTCCATCACCATAAGGTCCGGTCTCAACAGGATTGGTGGGTCCAAAAAGAGAAAACACCCGCTTTCTCAATGCAGACGCGGCATGCATCAGTGCGGTATCAGCTGTTATGCATATTTCGCAGAAATCAACCAATGCAACAGTTTCTCTGAAACTAAGTCTCCCGGCAAAAGAAAAACATGCTGAACCGAGCTGAGAAGCGATGGATTCGGCGATTTCACGTTCTGCCGGTGCCCCTGTTACAATCAGCCAGTACCCGTCTCTGACAAGCATCTTTCCAAGCTCTGTAAAGTTTCCAACCGGCCATCTCTTTACTGCGTAGGCGGCCCCGGGCTGAAGAACAGCAATTCGGGAATAAGGGTTAATTCCTGCACCTGCAAGTTGTCTTGCTGCTTCAGTTCTCTCTTCAGGACCGATTTTGATAAAGTTTTCTTCCTCATGTCTTGATACAGCCGCTACTCTTTTATAAACATCCGTTGCATGCAGCTTGTTATACTCACGCGCAAATGGGATCGCATAAAGGTACTGGCTCCAGTTATCCCTGATCGCCTGATTTCCAGTTCGCAGAATTTGTCTTCCTTTTATTACAGATCTGTCAAGAACAGAAACGACATATGCGATGTAGGGATGTTGAGATAAATTTATCACTTCAGAGAATTCTTCATTTTTCAGATCTGAAATTATTTCCCGGAGTTCTTTAACGCCATCCACCCAGTTAGAGTTTTTTATTGAATCTCTTATTGATTTTCTGTTAAACTTGAAAATCCGGTCGCAAAATCTGCTGTTTATTAAGCCGCCCTCGTAGCCATCTTCGACAAAGAATGTTATGTGACAAAATGGATCACGATGTTTTAATCCGGCGAGCACCGGAAGAGCCATGATCACATCCCCGAGATTGTTAGGCAGAATGATTAATATTTTTCTCATTGTAAGGTTTCAGACAGAGTAGTTCTTTTCCTCGTGTGTAAATGTTCGGGAAATCTCTTCAGCAGCTAAAATTATAAGGTCATCATCCGTCAGTAACTGATTGCCCTCTTTTTTCCGGACAGCTTCCACTACTCTGATGAAATCATCTGATCTGGAGTCAGGATCCATTATCACCTCTGAAGAAAACTTATATCAGACCACCGGGATACTGTTTCCCAGTATTTCCTTGCTTCTCTATTTAAAGCAAGCACGTTTTCAGGGAGATCGCCGCTAATTTCTTTTCCCTCGAGCGCAGATATGAACTGTTCATCTGAAACGTCTTTTTCTCCAGCCGCGGATATGCAGAGCGCTACTCTTGCCATGTCAATTTGCAGATTCTTCCATGAATATCCTGATTCAAACAGATGTGCCGAAAAGGGTTCAATTCCTCTTGCATTTTCTGCCAGTACAGGTCCGCAAATCTCCTGATCCGGCTTATCATTTGAAAAAACTACAGACCAGCAGAAATTCAATGTGTCAGCTATTATATCTCTCTCCAGAATCTCTTTCTGCTGAATACTGTTTTCCTGGTCGATACAGGCTTTAAAACTCTCTTTTATTTCCGATAACTTTGGAAAGGTATAAAGCAGACGTGAAACATCATAAACATGCTTAAGTCTTTGCGCCTCTTTTCCCTTTCCAAGGGGAATCCCCAGAGTTGACGGTCCAAGAGTAAGCAGTTTATCACCTATGATACTTGATGGTAACGGGACTTCAGCCTTTATTATACTCTGGTAGATATTTCCGCACACAACCGGTTTAAATTCTGTTCTGTACGGACTTCTCCTCATCTGTACATCAAGCATCACCGAACAGTCCTGCGTTGTCTGGTACAGAGATTGGTAGAACAAATAATAACTGGACAGAGGAATCCAGGGCTTTGTTTTATGCTGTCTGCGTTCCCATCTATAAAACCTTTTGTTTTTATTGATAATATCATCCAATACAAGCTCTATTTCCTCCCTGGACTTGTCTGTAGCAATATCGACATCGATAGAAAACCTTTTAGGCTCTTTTAGAAGCATTAACAATGAGTTTCCGCCTTTAAACTGAAAGGACAGTCCGTTATCAGCCAGTTCGGAAACCAGTTCCAGACAATAAATAGCCTGCTCTGCAAGTATTGGTGATGCATTTAAGTGGCAGCTGTCGATGTGCTCTTTAAGAAAGAATCTTTCGGTACTCATCTTTTTCCTGTTAAAAGAGTGGCAGTTATAACCTGACTTATGCATCCGGAAAGGGATGAAGGGCATTAATCCTTGAAGCAGAAAGATTTTGACAAATTCCAGGTACGCCATACCGGTGGTACACCAGAATTGTGAAAGCCTTTATGCACAAGAGATAAGTGTATTTCACCCTGATCCTGAGACATAAGTCAGGCATTAGATGTAATTTTATTTTATAGCATGAATCACCTGAAAAAACAATCAAAAATGTAAGATATTTCAGATATACGCAGTATAGAAGGAAATTTTCAGTAGAAAATAAAAAAGCCCCTGCTGATAGCAGAGGCTTAAGATTAAACTTGGCAGTGTCCTACTCTCCCATGCAGTCGTCCCACACAGTACCATCGGCGCTGCAGGTCTTAACTTCCGTGTTCGGTATGGGAACGGGTGTATCACCTGCGCTAAAACTACCAAGAATTATTTCAAATTCTTAGTTGTAATATAATTCGCAGGGGTATGTTTGTCAACATTTTTTCACTGCGAACTGAATCAAAGATCTTTAAAGAAAATTCCGCAATCTTTAACGGAGATAATAAGAAGCCCCTGCTGATAGCAGAGGCTTAAGATTAAACTTGGCAGTGTCCTACTCTCCCATGCAGTTGTCCCACACAGTACCATCGGCGCTACAGGTCTTAACTTCCGTGTTCGGTATGGGAACGGGTGTATCACCTGCGCTAAAACTACCAAGAAATTTGTTTGGTAGACATTCTC
>JAAYYB010000289.1 GCA_012515615.1 Fibrobacter sp. | reverse complement strand
TTTTGATTTCTGCAGGCCATCTGCCACTCCTCAGATGTGCAAAGGCGTTTTCCCTCTTTTGCGCATGTCTGAGCTGCCTCTTCATAAGATACATCGACTTTTGGCAACTGATCCTTTTTATTGGGCCACTCATAGGAATCTATACAGAATTTTCCGTTTTCAATCAACTGCATGCCCTCCGGACAAATTATTACCCGCATGGTGTCCAGTGCAGAAATGCTGTCGGAATCGGTTACTTTCAAAATTGCATTAGTATAAGACACAAACTCATGCTCGACGGTTCCGTTTTCGGAAGATGACCAGTCAAAAGTTCCATCAGCATCAAAATCCCATTCGTACCTGATTATTTTCCCGTCAGCATCTGCCCCTGATCCTTCAAGCAATACTTTTCTGTTCTTTTTGGAAACGATATCTTCACCGGCCCTGGCCACAGGTGGTTTATTTGTGATTTCGACTATCGCGGAATCGCTTACCTTATAACCGTCATCTGTTTCAGCTGTAAAGTAAACAACATGCCGTCCGGATTTGGCAAAGGTAAAAGTCGCTCTGCCGTTCTGTTTTGATGTACTCTCTGGTTTTTTATCACCATCTATATCCCACGTGAACGCAACCACCCTGCTGTCGGGATCTTCAGCTGATCCTTCCAGTGTCACTGGTGAATTGATTCGTGCTCTGTATGGCCCGCCTGCTTCAACACTGCAGGGAGTATTGACAACCACCAGTTTTTTTGATTTCTTCCCGATTTGTCCTTTCTGGTCCTCAGCACGGCAGATCACCAGGTAAACACCTGCTTTCTCAAATACCTTAAAATACCTGCCGCTCACCGATTTCGTTTCAAACAGAGTATCATTGTCAAAACTCCAGTAATATTTTACAATCGGGTACTCCGGAGCAGCTTTGCAGATAAAAACCACAGTATCTTTTATGTGAGTGGTGTCTGGAGATTCAATTGATTCGATGTCGAATTCCCGTGTAACAAAAATAAATGCCGAATCAATTCCAGTCTGACCGTGACTATCTTTTACCTGCAGAAAGACTCTGTATTGCCCTGGGTTTTTCCAGAAATAAGAGACCTGTTTTTCTTTGAGGAAGTTGCCCCCGGAAGGCAGATCCCAGTTACCGTCCCCATTTGTATCGAACCTGACCATAAGGCCACCAGATGAATCTCTTGAGTCATTCGATTCTCCGGCATCAAACAGAAATTTTGTTTCAGCATTGCCATTTGAGGGTGTTACCTTGAGTCTGGCTCTTGGGGGGGCATTGACAACCAGGGAACGTGATGCTCTGGCGGTGTTCCCCAGGACATCCATTATCTCCACGGCTATTTTTATCTCACCCTCTTTTGCGATAGAATAATCCTTTATTACAGAGGACAGGCTGAATTTGCCGGAGGCCGGATGATCAAATCTGCCGTCTCCGTCAAGATCAAAACGATAAGAGAGCCCCTTGAAGACAACAGCTTCTGAACGCAGTGGAGATGCCGAAATCCGAAACTTTTCCCCGGGCTTTACAATTCGGGGGATATCAAGATTGACTGCGAGTCCGGCCGAAATGATCAACGTGTATTCAAAGTCACTGTACTGCGAATCAGTATCCATAGCTCTTATCAGTATTTTGGCCTCCCCGGCAGAGCCAGGCCGGTAACTAATTTCACCACTGAGAGCATCTACATTCATTCCCCGTGGACCCTTTACAAGCTGGTAGTTGACATTTCTGCCCTCCGGATCGGACGCTTCGATGGTGTCCACCAGCAGCTCACCTGCCATGCAGATATCTCTGGGGATTTTTCTCCACTCCGGGGACAGATTATCACCCTGAGGTGTCTCAACTATGCAGCCAGTGCTGACAAGCACTCCATCAACAAGCGATCCCCCTACCCAATTTCTCAGCTCTGCGATGTCCGTTTCTGAAGGGGGAAGCATCTGTCCGGGTGATGATTTCTGTACAAGATATCTTGTACAGGGAGTAAGCAGCGTCGTTTGCCCGTCTTCGCCATGAAAAGAAGCCGTCCCTGAAAGAGTAAACACTGAAAGGGAAGTAATCTCAGGATCATATTTTAAATAAACCTGCGCATCAGAAACCCGAACTTGTCCAGCTTCAGTCATGAAAATAAAAGAGGTTGTTTTTCCACTGGTATCAGGCTGATTAAAATGAATGTCACCCCTCTCAATATACAGAGGAATTTCAGAATTTTTATTTCTGGAACCGAGACTCAATACTGTGTTCTTATTGAGATAAAAACCGGCACCACTGCTGGTTGTGAGTTTTACTTTTGCATTTGCCGACAGTGAAACTGTATCATTTTCTTTCAGACTGGAGCGACTGGTCAAAGATGCTTTAGAACCGCTTCTTATAAGCCATGCATCACCTAGAACAACAGATACTGACGGGATGCTCAGGGAATCGTTTTTTGAGCAGGACAAAAACAGGCCCGCAGTAAGCAGCAAAGAGACTGTTACCTTCACTGACATTTTCATCTATCTCTCCGGTTGTAAGAAATTTCGTATTTATCTGAGGAGTAAAGCCGGATTCGCGCATTAATTCAAGCGGTTCTGGCCATTTTAAAGTTAGATTTTACCGCATGAACTAAGGCAAGTCAAGCGAAGAGACCTGAGTGAGGATTGAAACGTCATGAGATGGATTCAGAGGCCCTGCCCCATCGAGTTTGCGAATCCATGACTTAAATCTTCAAGCACACTTTCTGAGTTATAAAAGCCGGTTTTGATTTTTTGTCTGATTTGTTCAAGCAGCGCTGTTCTTGTTGATCCCGTGCTGCTTATTTCTACTGTATCGGTAACAGGAAAATTCTCTTTTCTGGTGTCTGCCTGGAAGGCTTTCTTCAGCGTGAGTTTCGCTTTAGGTTCAATTGAAGAGAAATGCCCTAATCCCTGGACGTACATAATTAGATCCCTCTAATGTTTAAACTTTTATGACGATATAAATAGAGTAAGGATTTGCCGTTTCTCCTGACCTTATTCTCCTGGACAAAAACTTTGCAGTTTTTGTCTTTTTTTATTTTTTTCCCTTTTTTTTCCCTCTACTTTATCTCCTATTCCTTTTATCGGCACACTTATCTGAAGACTTTAGTTTTTTTTGCATAAAAAAGATCGACCGTTCACACCGGAAACAGATTAAAGCTCTCTTTCCACATCAACGACTCTCAAATTTTTGATCTTTTCCCTTTCCCACGATAGAGTAGCAGTAATAATGATTGCAGAAACAAGGTTTGAGAAAAAGAAAGATGCCGGGCCAATGAGGTTGCCCGGAAGTTTCATGAAAAGCAGCAGTATTGATGTAAGAGAGAGCATTCCCATATAGGTCCCCTGCCCCATAAGGATGTGGACAGGTTTTCTGAGATTCGCTGCAATCCCTTCACAGTGGCTCCGTATGGCAATTCCAAGGGGGTTGAGCACAAGGGCGAATGCAGTCAAAGCAATCAGTTTAAGATCTTCGGGCCGGCAGTTCTGAAGTTTTACATAATACCACTGAGACAGCCCCGGCAGAGTAAAAAGTAACGGTATTAATCCAAGGGCAATGCCGCTTAGCACGGCAAAATTAAACGTAGTCCGGTCTTTTGGACTCCCGGATGGGAAAGCGATAGTAAGTGCCTGATTGCGATTTGCAGCATAGGTTACCGGTGCAGCGATCCCGCTTGCCAGAAAAAAAACAGGCATCAGGCGCTCCGCATCAGCAGCTCTGGAGATTACCATTCCGACAACAACTGTGGAGATTGAAATAAAAAATCCGCCGATAGAAAGAGGTATAGTAAAGGAAAACAGTTCCTGCATTGAAGGGACTTGTCCGGTTTCGTATTTTAACTTTCTTATATACGGCTTCGCAAAAAACCACGATAAAAACAACTCAAACAAGACTCCCAGACACAAGCCTGCCGAGGCCCATTCTACCCCAGTCAAATGGAAATGAATAAAAACAGGAGTTATAGACAGTGTAAAAATTATTCTGGCAATGGTTGCCAGACTGGCCCTGCCTGTTGCCCTGTTCAGATAAAGGCAAACCTGATATGGATTTCGCATGAAAAAAAGCAGATGCAGAGGAAGCGTTGACACCAGAGCACGAGCAGCATACGGCTTGATTGAATCAGGCAGTCCCATAATCAGACCAAATAACAGATCCGAAAAATAAGGGATCGTGAGCACTGCCTGAAGAAGAGTTGACGCAAAGGCAAGAATATAGTTCAGTCGCACATACTGCCTGTATCCCTCAACTGTTTTTGCGTAAACCAGCCCTGTTGTCAGCAGACCGGCACCAAGCGTACCCAGAAGAAACATGATGGAATTGGACTGGGCGAGGCCGGCCAGCTCCAGGGTTGCGCCCCTGCCGTTTGTTGCAATGATCGAAACCAGAGGGTATGTGACTGACTGCGATGCGGCCTGCAGAGCAATTGGAAAAAAATAGCGGGACAACTCCGCATATTTAGAAAGTGTATTACTCATAAGAGGTAATTCGGGTTAGAGATCGTAAATAGCCTTTCAGAGTCCCTTAATCTACTATCTGGCTGGAGAGCATTTAAAAGAGTGTACCTCAGATATTTCCGGGTGATTTTATGTTGAGGTTAGATGTTTATCTGGTTCAAACAGCAGTGAGCACCTCGCAAACACCAGCAAAAACACGAATTAGCGCCAGTGCGGGCTCCCGGGCATTTTTGTCATTTCATTCTTAACCGTATGGACAAAAGCTGGTCGCCCAAGGCATCAGGTCTAATCTTTTTGCATAAATAATAGAACTATAGTCTTTAACCGTTGATAATAGCTTAGAATGTCATTAAAAAACTCCCGAAAATATCTGAAGGGCCTAAAATAGTTATTACGCGAAAGGTCCTGAAAACAGCTGAAATAAATTGTTCAAAATTGAGCATCTATTTATTTTGATATTGTCTGTTACAAAACACCACCAGGCAAACAAATCAGTTTATCCTAAATCGAGAGGACATTACCATGAAAGAGCAGGTAGAAAAAGTAATTCAGGAGATACGCCCGAATCTTCAGGCTGACGGTGGAGATATCGAGCTTGTTGAAGTTACAGAAGACGGGATTGTAAAAGTCAGACTCAGAGGCGCTTGCAGCGGATGTCCCGGTGCAGCGATGACTCTTAAGATGGGTGTAGAGAGAATCCTTAAGAGCCGCATTCCTGAAGTCAAAGGTGTTGAGAACGTAAAATAAGCAGTTCTACTGCCGCCTTATATGGATAAAACAGAAGCGATCAACCCGGTCGATACCGGCAGTATTAAAGAGACCGCATGGCGCTCAGCGTATAAAAAGTTTACATTCCTTTTTTTCTGCTGGGCAAGCCTTTTAATTGTGGGTTCCATTGAGGGCCTGATCTTTTATCTGGTGCAGCCGCGTCTTTATACAATAAGTCTTCCATTGACTTCTTTGGTTGCCTCTATTCTTCTTCTATTCTTTCTTGTCCTGTTTTCCGGACTCTCGCTTATCACTCTTACCGCATTAACCGGCATAGACCTGCTCTATCCGCATGGTAAAAAATCTGTAACCGTCAACATCCTGTTCCCTATTGCTGTAACACTTGCCCAGGTTTTCCGGGTAAACCGCAATAAACTGCGCACATCTTTTGTAAGGGTAAACAATGCCCTGACCAAAGCTCAGTCAAAACGTATTAAAGGTGACAGGATACTTGTACTCCTTCCGCATTGCCTGCAAATAGACGTTTGCAACAGAAAAATTACAAATGATATTAACAACTGTGTCCGCTGTGGCAGATGTCCTGTAGGCGAACTTAACACCATGGGAGAAAAATACGGGCTTAAAATTGAGGTTGTAAATGGTGGAACACTTGCACGCCGCCGTGTGGCCCAGATGCGCCCTGACGGGATTATTGCCGTGGCATGCGAAAGAGACCTTACATTCGGAATTCAGGATGTCTATCCGATTCCTGTCTATGGCGTAATAAACGACCGCCCTCACGGCCCCTGCCTTAACACCTGTGTGGATATGACGCTGGTTCAGGATGCTGTAAAGTTCTTCCAGAGAAAATAAGAGCGTGCCGTACGCTCAGAATTCCCTGTACTGAATCTCATAAGCATAACCCTGTTCGGTCAGAAAAAGCTGCCTTTTCATCGCAAAATCAAGTTCTTTCGATTCGCGTGTAACTATTGAATAGAAAACTGCCGTTTCCTCTGATTTTTTGGGGCGCAGAATTCTTCCCAGCCTCTGTGCTTCTTCCTGACGAGATCCGAAAGCGCCGGATATCTGTATTGCCACATTGGCATCGGGAAGATCTACAGCAAAGTTTCCCACTTTTGACAGAATCAGAAGCTTGATTTTACCGGTCCTGAAGTCGTTATAAAGTTCATCGCGCTTCTTGTTCGATGTCGCTCCTGTAATAATCGGAGCATTGAACTCCTGCGCAAACTGTTCAAGCTGAGTGAGATACTGACCTATAATAAGTACCTGGTCATTTTTGTGTTTTTCAACCAGCTCTTTTGCAACCTGGATTTTACAGGGGTTCTCATATGCCAAACGGATCTGTTTTTTGGGAGTAAGAGAGAGATAGTTCATCTTATCTGTGTGAGGCAGGTCGACTCTTATCTCCACGCAGTGAGCAGTTGCGATCCAGCCCTGACGTTCGAGGTCTTTCCATGGTACATCGAACTTTTTGGGACCGATAAGGGTAAAAACATCCTCTTCATGGCCATCCTCGCGCACCAGTGTGGCAGTCAGCCCCAGACGTCTTCTTGCCTGAAGCTCAGCAGTAAATTTAAACACCGGCGCGGGAAGCAGATGAACCTCGTCATATATGATAAGGCCCCAGTTTTCTGAGTTGAATATCTCATAGTGTACAAACGGATCTGTTTTCTTTTTCCTGTATGTAAGGATCTGATATGTGGCCAGTGTAACCGGCTTAATCTCTTTCTGTTCTCCGCTGTACTCACCGATATCGCTCTCAGGAATACCCGTTTTATCGAGGATCTCTTTTTTCCATTGATGAGCAGCAGTGACATTTGTAACAAGGATCAGTGTCCGTCTCTGAAGTAAACTCATGGCAAAAATACCCACGATGGTTTTTCCGGCGCCGCATGGAAGAACCACCACACCGCTTCCCCCGGGGGCATCAGGACTGCCGATAAAATTCTCTGCAGCCTGTCTCTGGTATTCACGGATGGTAAAATCGCCACCGCTTAATTTCTGCTGGCGCAGTTTGATCGCATAAGGATCACCATCTACGTATCCGGCTTTGTCGTGAGCCGGGAAACCGATACTTATAAGAACCTGTTTTATTAATCCCCTGTTGTCAGCGGAAATAAGGTAGCGATAAGGGTCCAGCTCCCTTATAACCAGAGGACGCATTTTGGGATGAAGTGCCAGGTGGTGAAGAAGTGATGAATCGGTACTGGCAATCACAAGGCCTTCCGGAGCGCTCTCCAGTACAATTTTGCCAAACCGGCCCATCAATTCAACAATGTCATCCCCGACATTAGATGGGAGCGGGTATTTTGTGAATTTCTGAAGCTGCAGCAGAACATCCTGGGCTTTCATGCCCAGCGCAGCGGCATTCCAGAGCGAAAGCGGTGTTATGGAATAGGTATGGACATATTCCGGGCTCTTGTCAAGATGCGCGAAAAGGCTTATTGCATTGCGTGCTTCAGTAAAGAGTGGATTATTAACTTCCAGTAGCAGTGTGCTGTTGCTCTGTACGATCAAAGGATTCTCAGGGTTCATTTCTCTCCGTAGATTGTTTATTTGGCCGGAATAAGCTTAAGAATATAAATCAGATTCATGGAGTTCGATAGAACAGCGGTTAATATTTCCTTATAATCCTGATCTTGTTTGTGGATCAGGTGGGAAGGCAGGCGCAGAAGGTCGACAGTATTATCATGAATCTCATTCCCAATTAAGGTTGATATGATAGATGAACGGCAATGATCTCAAGATGGATGAAAAGATGGGTATAGTTTTCAAAAAAATAGATTATTTTACTGAATGACAGTCTGATATATGAACAAGCAACAAATCTAATGAGGTTTTTATGCGCTGGGAAAAGAGCAGAAGAAGTGAAAATGTAGAGGATCGGCGGAGAATGACTGCTGGAAAGGGTATTGCAGGTATCGGCGGCGGTGGAATTGTCGTGCTTTTGTTGCTTGGGTGGGTTTTACAGGGAGATCCACTTTCACTGCTTAATCTTGCGGGTGGATCAGCAGTGACAACTGGTACAGCGGTCGAACAATCAGCAATACCGGAAAACGATACAGTAGCCGATTTCGTTTCGGCAATTCTAGGTGAAACGGAGGATGTCTGGACTGGATTGTTTGCAAAAAGCGGTACTACCTATCGAAAACCGAAGCTCGTTCTCTTCTCTGGATCAACGCAATCTGCTTGTGGATATGCACAATCTGCAACAGGACCGTTCTACTGTCCCGGGGATGAACGTGTATATCTTGATATGAGTTTCTTCGATGAGTTAAGCAGCAGGTTCGGTGCATCCGGAGATTTTGCGCAGGCGTATGTCATTGCCCATGAAATAGGGCATCATGTACAGCATTTGCTCGGAATTACGGATCAAGTTCATGGTTTGCACCAGAAAGTAAGTAAAGAGGAATACAATCGCCTCTCGGTCAAGCTTGAGCTTCAGGCCGACTTCCTTGCGGGTGTCTGGGCGCATCATGCAGAAAAATCAAAACAGATATTGGAAGCCGGCGATGTTGAAGAAGCCCTGAATGCTGCCAGTTCGATCGGAGATGACCGTATCCAGAAACAAACCCAGGGATATGTTGTTCCCGATGCTTTTACGCATGGGACATCCGAACAGAGAGTCCGTTGGTTCCGCAAAGGATTGCAGACAGGAGATCCCGATCAGGGGAATACGTTTACCGCAACTTCGTTGTAGAGGAATAAAAACGCGGCCGTCTGTCTCTACATCCGGCCGGCCTTCCGCTACCCCTTTTACGGTGAACTTGCCACCGTGGCGTAAAGATACGATATAGAATTACCTCTTAGTGTTGTCACTCTTTTTCTGGAAGATGGCGGATAGTTTTATAAAGTATTTATCAGTGTACTCACTGATACCCCATTTCCCTTTAATTTGGCGATTTGCAGTTTTAATTTATTTCCGAACTCTTTACCTATGGTAACTATGTGTTCACCGGTACTGAAATACTGGTCTTTAACAATATGGCCGATATTTCTTCCATCAAGAGAAAATATATCAACTGTATAAATACCAGACTTCTCTATAAACAAATGAAACTTGTTTGCTTTTACATTCAAAAAAGGTTTTGAGTTACTTACCGCTATACTCTTCAAACTGTTTGCAGTAACTAAATTGTCAATTTTAACATCAGTGTCAATTACATCAAACGCTGGAGAGGTATAGGTAATGTTGTGATCGTATAGTTGTAACTCCAGGATGAGTTTGCGATCCCGGGCAAAAGATTCGTTTGTTTTCTGAAGATCTGCCGGCACAGGAACCTTTAATGCGTACGATGTGTTCCATCCCTTTTCCAGATGGAGCCATGAACCGCTTTCATTGCAGTTAAAATCACTATTATAAACGGTATCTTCAGATGTAGTTAACAGAAGTATTCTGTGTTTACATTTATTGAAATGTAAGGTATCGGCGTTTTCTGACAGACCGTAAATTTTGTGGGAAACAACCATAGTATCACCACCACGGATCACATTGTCTGTTATAAGATAAAACTGATGTGCATACTCTGTTGTTTTAACACTGTCCGGGGGAATTTGATGTGAAATGTACAAATCCTCTTTGAGTGAAGATTTTATGCTGTCAACAGGAAATGCAAAATGAGATGATGTAGTTGTTATACTACCTGCCTTACCATCAATACGAAACAGGTACATTTCATAGGTGCACTCATCAGGTAAATTAACCATCATCGAGTAATATCCGGACTTATCAGTTTTAACAAAGTACTTATCCAGTTCGGTTTCTGTGCAACCGGCAGAAATTGATATCGAACAGGCCTCAATAGGAATTATTTTCAATACTGGTTCTTTTCCGCTTCCGGT
>JAAYYB010000394.1 GCA_012515615.1 Fibrobacter sp. | reverse complement strand
GGACAAGTTCAGAGGAAGAAAAGGAGGTTCTTTTCTTCGCGGTGCCCGCTTAAGCGCACCGCAGAGGCGATTGAAGACGAGCAAGGCCATGTTACTCTCCAAGCATCATTTTTCGTGATGGGAGCGCTCCCCGCTTGCGCTCCGTGACGCAGCCGGGGGCAACGGAGCGCAACCATGGTGAGCAGGCGGCAAAAAAACATATCAGGAAGACCGGGGAAAAACAGGCTTTAAAAAAAGCCTTGCACCAAGATAAGTTCCACGTATCTTCTCACTTGCTTGAGCCGCGGCCCTTCACCGATTCGGGCCGCGGTATTTTTTTGCCTTGCATCTTAGGCCCTACAGATGATCGATGGCCTTTTTAAGGGATTTCTCGAGATATTCGATGTGGGTGATCAGTGCAGCCTCGGCGGCCTGTGGGTCGTTCTTTTCGATCGCATCGGTAAGAGCGCCGAGCTGCTCGATGATGCGGGCTGCACTCCCTTTGATCGTCGAGAGTTTCTTGCGGCTGAAGGGAAACGCTCCCAGGAGCAGGGTGTCGATGGATTTCCTCAGTTGGATGAAGATCGTATTATGGGTTGATTCAATGAGTGTATCGAAGAATCGGGCATAGAGCCTCCCGCCCTCCGGGCCGATGGGGACCTGGCGGGCGAGATTTCCCCGGGCTGCCTTTACGCAGAATGATCGAAGGGCCTTTTTTTCCTCGATGGTGGCGCATTCGCACGCCATGGCCGCTGCCTTGGCGTCGAGGATCCTCCGGACGCAGAGCAGCTCCCATATCTTGCCGGGATCGACGGAAAGCAGGTCTTCAATGGATGTTTTTTCCCCTTCCTCAGGGACCCTCACAAACTTGCCCCGCTTGTGCCGGGATTCGATATATCCTTTAGCCTCCAGCATCTTCATGGCCTCGCGCAGCGAGATCCTGCTGATGCCCATCATTCTGGTCATCGTGTGCTCAGGGGGAAGGCGCTCGCCCGTCTTCAGGATGCCCCGTGTGATGAGGTCGATGATCTGCTCCGCAACCTGGGTAGGGATGTTCGGCGCCTTGACGATCGGTGAAATGCTGGTCCGATTCTCTTTCATGGGCCGGCCCCGACAGAATAAATATGTTATCTGTCAGCCATGTAATCATACGATAGATATTAATACAACACATAAACACTGTTCATCCCTGATGTTTTTTCCATCCGCATGTGAGTGTAAGGGGGTGGTATCCGGAAAAACCCACGGGTGTTTCACGATATTCTTGTCATTGCAGAGTTTTTTTCATTCGTCTATAGTTCTTATCTGGGGGAACCGGGCATGAAATTCTATACGGAAAGCGAAATCAGGGGCCTGCTCTCCCGGGTCAGGGAGAACGAGGAGACCGCCCGGAAGTTTTTCGAGGTGGAGGCGAGCGTGCTCTCCATCCTGGACTTCGAGGGTTTCTTTCACAAGCTGCTTTCCGCCATCATGAACACATTCTCCGTGGGATACGTCTGGGTCACGCTCGTAGATACCGGCAGGGCCATCAGGATCATCAAGGCCCATGCCGCCTCAGCCATTCCGGAAAACCAGCTCAAGATCATCGACCGGCACGCATTTTCTCTCGTAGTGCCCGAGTGCGACCGGCCCGTGCTCGGCAACACCGATCTCGGCCGCTTCGCCGCGCTGGTTCCCGAGGGGCTCCGAAAGAGCTTCAATTCCATAGCGGTGGTGCCCATCAGCCTCGACGGCGAGACAGCGGGGAGCCTGAACTTCGCCGACATATCAGCCGAGCGGTTTTCCCCTGATTCCGACACCAGCCTCTTGGAGCAGCTGGGTCTCGTGGTTTCCATCTGCCTTTCCAATGTGGCCGCCCATGAGGAGATCAAGGCCCTGGCCTTTCAGGATCCTCTGACCGGGCTGCTGAACCGCAGGGCCATGGAAAGGGCCCTGAGCCGGGAGATGGGCAGGGCAAGGCGGTACGAGGGGCGGCTGAGTGTGGTGTTCATCGACTTGGACGACTTCAAGAAGGTCAACGACACTCTCGGGCATGACAACGGCGATGAGCTCCTGACATACGCGGCAGCGATCATGCGCAGGATGGTCCGGCAGACCGACCTCGTCTCGCGCTTTGCCGGGGACGAGTTCGTGATCATCCTGCCCGAAACCTCTCCCCAGGAGGCGGAGCACCTCATCCATCGCATGCAGGAGTATTT
>JAAYYB010000032.1 GCA_012515615.1 Fibrobacter sp. | reverse complement strand
TCATGTTTTCTGCATATCCCTCTAGTAGAATACATTGCGGCATTTGAAGGATATCAAGAGGGTATTTATAGCGGTGTAAACGACAACAACGAAGAGATATGTGTCCCGGGGCACCTGAATCCCGGGGGCCCATACAATAACGGGTTTTTTGACCACGCAAAGTCTTTAGGGACCAAACTTTTTCTCTGCGGACATGACCACACCAATACTTCATACATAGAATACCAGGATGTAACTCTCGCATATAGCCTATGCGCTAAAGGTAATCGCTTTTGCAACGGGAAAAGAACTGTAGGCACAACTGTGACCTATGACCTAAATGGTGATTTTATACTTAACAGCTATATCTATCGTTTTGGAAAAATAAAATTAATAGATAATCTAGCCTGATATAAGAAAGCAACTGCGTTAGGTCGCACACATCTCCGTATTATTACGCATGATGAACAAATATTTATCAGCTAATATATATTAGATATTGATTTATTTAAATAAGTTGCTATAGTGTAGATATCGTTGTTTTTTATACAGGCGAGAGTAACAAATATGCGGAGATGCGTGTGCAAAAACTCATAAACAAGATAAAAGGTATTTTTGAAGGCACAGTGGAGAGAGATGGGGGACAGGTCCCCCGTAAAGAGTTATTCCGTTACGGGCTTGGAATTGCGGGACAGAATATTTCCTGTGGCGTTAGCCCCTGGATTTTATTTTACAGTAATACCGTTTTGGGAGTATCCATCGGAATTATAGGAACAATTATTACTATCACTCGTGTTTGGGATGCCGTAAACGATCCCTTGATGGGCTCACTTATTGACAGACACCGTTTTAAAAGCAATGAAAAACTGCGTCCATTTTTAAAATATGCTGCACTCGTTGCAGGAATTTCCCTTGCATCTATGTTTTTTTTGGCGTTTTTCTTTAAAAACAACATGATACTTTTTTCTATCAGTATTCTTGTATCATATTTCATTTATGATATGTCATTTACCGTGCAGGACCTTTCCATGTGGGGTATGACCTCTATTATGACACCGGTCTCCACCGAGCGAAGTAAGCTTGCACAGCTGGGAAGAATTTTTGCAACCGTAGGAGGCCTTCTTCCCGGGCTTATACAGCCATTGATGTCGGTCGCATCAGCCATTAATTTTGAATGGAAATACCTGTTTTTGATCATTGCTGTTGTCATGGGCTTCGGAGGAATGCTTCTTTCCACCCTTTCACATTCTGCGAAGGAGCGGGTTCGCACACCTAAACCTGATAAAAACGAAGTAAAACTAAAAGATAATCTGAACCTTCTTTTCAAAAACAAAATGGTTATGCTGATCATGATAGGCAGTATACTAAGCGGTTTATCGATGGGTGTTGGTACGATTTACTTTTTCATTTTCAAAATCGGTATGAAATTTACCCTCCCTTGGGGCATGCAAATAGACAGTATTACGATGGTATTTATTTATGATCTTATAGTCGGGCTACCCGCAACTCTCGCCATGTTGTTTGCGGGGCGAATTAAAAAGCTTTTCGGTAGCTGGAAAAACGTCATGGTCTTTGCATGCATAATACCTATTTTCATGAGAATAATCTGTTATTTTATCAGCTGGGAAGGGTCTAATATCTTTATCGTAATGGCCTTAATGGCACTTGCAGGCATTCCCGCAGGTTTAAACGGCATCGCTATGACATCCCTACTCGGCGACAGCTTAGACTACATGGAATTAAAAACGGGGATGCGTGGAGAGGGTATTACCTTTGCTGCGCAGATATTCAGCAACAAAATAGGTGGTGCTGTTAATACTGGCGTGTTTACTCTAATTATGCTTTTATTAAAGTTCGATACGACACATTTTGAGGAGTATAAAAACGGCCTTGTGACTGAGCTTGCAGGAGCGGCAAACTTTTCTAGGGTCGCTTGGGAGCTCTTTATTCTTGGCCCCATAGTTGGACTATTATTTAACCTTATTCCTCTGTTATGCATTAAATACTCAGAACATCATCGAAACGATGTTGAGCTAAAAGTCCGGGCCCTTCGTGCCGCACGAGAAAGTGCAAACGCACTCTCAGTTGACGATTCAGCAGGTAGTCTTGACGAATAAATATTATTTATCTTTAGGGATTTATCACAGTTTAGTATGTGCGAGTTTTGGAAAAACAAGAACAATACAATATCGCAGAAATAATAAAGGTGCCAACCCCGAATAAACTAAGCTATTCGAACTTGACACCTAATGGCGGAGAGAGTGGGATTTGAACCCACGGTACCCTTATGG
>JAAYYB010000288.1 GCA_012515615.1 Fibrobacter sp. | reverse complement strand
GGCATCCGTTCTAATCTTAAAAAATCATTTACAGTTGACAATAGCTTGGAATGTTACGAAAAAACACCCGAAAATGTCTGAAGGGCCACAAACATAGAGGTTGCCATGGGATTTAAAAGAATAACTGCACTATTTCTCCTGCTGATTGTTTACAGCGGATTTGCTCAACTCCCTTCGTTTCCGGGTGCGGAGGGCTTTGGGCGCTTTGCACTCGGCGGCCGTGGCGGAGATGTCTATCAAGTCACAAATCTTGCCGACTCCGGTCCGGGCTCTCTCCGTGATGCAGTCAGTGTTTCAAACAGGATTGTGGTATTTACTGTAGGTGGAGTGATAAATATTTCAGACCGGATAGTTATAAAAAAGAATATCTACATTGCCGGGCAGACTGCCCCCGGCGGCGGGATAACCATTTACGGCAATGGTGTTGCACTTAACGGTGATTCAGGGAATAACATAATCCGCTACATACGCATAAGAATGGGGCAAAATGGCGAGAGCAAAAAAGACGCTTTGGCCATCTCCGCTGGTCAGAATTATATGCTGGACCATGTTTCTATTTCCTGGGGAATAGATGGAACGCTTGATGTGAACGGTACGGGCATTGACAATGTTTCTCTTCAGAACAGTATTGTCGGGCAGGGAATTAACATTATCAACCATTCAACCGGCGGCCTGATGCAGAGTGGAAAATGGTCAATTATTCGCTCACTTTATATCGACAATAAAACCAGAAACCCCAAAGCACGCGGAACGCATGAATGCATTAACAGTGTTTTTTACAACTGGGGTACAAACGGCTACATAATGGGAGATACCGAAGGACTTTCGGAATGCAATTTAATCGGAAATTATTTCATATATGGACCATCAAGCAGTTCCGGTTCTCACATCACCAATACAACTGCCGCCTTCCATGTTTATGGAAAGGATAACTGGGTTGATGACAACAAGAATGGAAAATTAGACGGCACCCTGATGACCAGTTATAAAACAGCAACTGTCATGAGTTCTCCATATAATCATCCTGGTGTTAGTAAGCTTCTTTCAGCACAGGATGCCTTGGAGAATGTGATTGATAATGTGGGTGCCTCAATAGTGCGTGATGCAGTGGATGATTTCCTTATTAATGAACTTGTTTCTTACGGCCAAAAAGGGAAAATCATCACAACCGAGGATGAAAACGGGATCCCCAATAATGTCGGGACTGTAACCAATGGCACTCCGCCTGTGGATACCGATAAAGACGGCATGCCTGACAGTTGGGAAGTAAGTCATGGTTTAAACCCCAGCCTGGCAGATGATTGCAAGCTTACCACTCTTTCCGAAGACGGGTACACAAATGTTGAGATGTATATAAATGAGCTTGCCGGTGATAATGTCGTCTATGTAAATGACGACAGAAAATCTTACTCAATCAAAAGTCTGGCGGCCCCAGGGGGATCCATAACACAGAGTCCTGAAGGATCAAAAGTTCTGGAAGGCACAAAAGTGACATTGACTGCTGTCCCAAACGGCGGCTGGACCTTTACCGGATGGTCCGGTGACCATACCGGAACTAATGCAACTTATTCCATTGCCTCTCTGAGCAGCGATGTGTCGGTTTCTGCATCATTCATGCCGATTGATAAATTTACTTACCAGGCGGAAAATGGTGTTTTTAAGGATGCTGTGGTGGAAACTAAGAACGCTGGTTTTACAGGAGATGCGTATGTTAATATTTCGGCAGTAAGCGGATCTTTTGTTGAAATTCCGGTTTATGTTGATGATGCTGGTCAGAAAAATGTACATGTTACCTTTTCCAACGGGTCCGGTGCACCAAGAGCGCTCTCGGTTTCTATAAACGGTACCCAGCAGATTGCATCTGTACAGTTTGATGCTACTGCAGACTGGACAACCTGGGCATCAAAAGAAATCAGTGTTACACTTCCGCAGGGAATCAGTGTGGTAACACTGGGGACAATTAAGGCACAGGATGGTCCTAATATCGACAAAATCGTCCTTGGTCAGGGTACGCATGTTATTTCACACGGATCAAGAGCAGAAATGTTTCATTATTATTTAGACCCTGCTCAAAGGGCTCTCAGCATTCAGGCAAATTCATCTGAAGAAATCAATGTGAGCATATTTTCTTTAAACGGCAAAAAAACGCTCTCCAGAGATTTTCAAATGAGTGCAAGGGCCGCAAATGTGAAAATACCGCTTAATGGATTAACAAACGGGATGTACCTTGTCAGAGTAAAAATAAACGGTTTTGAAAAAAATGGATACATCAATTTACGATAGACAGTTCAGGGAGGTATTGATCATGCGCATGAAAATTGCGGTCTGTTTTATCACACTGATGGCGTTGTTTACACAATCCTTTGCACAGCGGCAACTGGAATCTCTGGACCGGGGGTTGGTGGCAGTCAGTACTGGAGGAAGCGATGTTTTTTTAAGCTGGCGTTTGATGGGGAATGATCCTGACGGGATTGCGTTTAACATCTATCGTGGTTCAACAAAAGTGAATACCAGCCCGATCACAGGTGCGACTAACATCATTGACAAATCCGGCAGCACAAGTGCAAAGTACTCGGTTCGACCGGTAATCGGGGGAGTAGAACAGGCTGCATCTAAAGAGGTGCCTGTATGGGCATCAAACTGTCTTACCATAAACCTTCAGCGCCCATCCAGTATATATGCTCCAAACGATATAAATGTGAGTGATCTTGACGGTGATGGAGAGTATGAGCTTGTTGTCAAGTACGAGCCGAATAATACAAAGGACAACTCGCAATCCGGTACGGTGGATAAAGTCTATCTCCATGCCTATAAGCTCAACGGGACATGCCTCTGGAAGATTGATCTGGGTGTCAATATCCGGGGTGGGGCGCATTACACACAGCACCAGGTTTATGACTACGACGGCGATGGCTTCGCTGAAGTCGCCTGTAAAACAGCTCCCGGCACAAAAGATGGTACTGGTGCGTTCCTGAGTCTTGGTCCCGCTGCAAATGACAATGATAATGAGGATTATCGCAATTCCGGCGGTTATATCCTTTCAGGTCCTGAGTATCTCACAGTCTTTAATGGAAAGACGGGAAAAGAGATGGCCACTGTTAACTATATGCCTGCCAGAGGAACGGTAAGTAAAGAAGAGTGGGGCGATGCTTATGGAAACAGGGTGGACCGGTTTAATTCCACTACAGCCTGGCTGGATGGAAAGCGTCCAAGCATGGTTTTCCAGCGTGGTTATTACTATCGGCTTACCTGCGCGGCCTGGGATTGGCGTGATGGCAAATTAACTCAACGGTGGTTTATTGACTCAAGAAAAACATCGGGTTACAGCAGCATGAATGACCAGGGAAACCATGGTATCATGGCAGGGGATGTTGACAATGATGGAAAAGATGAGGTCATTTTCGGTGCCTCGGCACTTGACCATGACGGGAAACTTCTTTACGCAAATGGAATGGGGCATGGTGATGCGGGACATATTGGCGATATGGATCCGTCAAGACAGGGGCTTGAGCTGTGGCTTGTTCGTGAAGGTGCGGCTGCGAATTCGAACGGGTCTTATATGGCCGATCCTATTACCGGCAAAGCCATATGGGGCCATAAGGTCTCCGCTTCATCAGATGTCGGAAGGGGTATTGCCGCGGATGTCGATGCCTCAAATGTGGGGTATGAGATGTGGTCAAGCGCTACTGACGGAACTTATAACTGTAAAGGAACTAAAATCAGCTCAAGTAAAGGTTCGATGAATTTCCGTGTATACTGGGACGGGGATCTGCAGGATGAGCTCCTGGATGGAAACGTAATCGATAAGTGGAACGGTAACGGCACAATCAGGCTGGCTACTCTTAATGGAAATTCCTGCAATGGTACAAAGAAAACACCAAACATTTCAGCGGACCTTCTTGGGGACTGGCGTGAGGAGGTTATCCTTCACGATGGGGCATCAAAACTGTACCTCTACACTACTACCATCTCTACGACAAATCGACTATATACGCTAATGCATGACCCTGTATATAGAGCCGGCATCGCCTCTCAGCAGTCTGCTTACAACCAGCCGCCTCATCTGGGTTTTTTCCTTGGTAATGGAGCCGACAAAGCACCTAAACCCAACATGTATGTCAGCAGCAGCAAAAATTCCTTTACCCTTACAACTTCTGTCGGCCAGGGAGAAGGAAGTATTACTCCTGCAAGTGGAGCATTTGAAGAGGGACAGGCTATCACTGTTACGGCAGTTCCTGCGAGCGGATGGATTTTTGATCACTGGAGTGGAGACCTGAGTGGAAACTCCAACCCTGCAACACTTAGCATGACCGCAAACAAAACTGTTTCCGCCTATTTTGCAGAAGATCCAAGGAATTACTATACTATTGCAAAACAGGCAGGCCCCGGTGGTTCAATAACCCAGACACCTGATGGATCTTCCCTGGTGGAGGGCACTGATGTTACCCTGAGTGCTGTTCCAAACACCGGCTGGACATTCCTGGGATGGTCAGGGGATTATGAGGGTACTAACGCGTCGTACAACATCTCCTCTCTGAACAGAAACATTTCAGTTACGGCTTCATTTATGCCCCTGGACAAACTTGTTTACCAGGCAGAAGTTGGTGTGTTGCAGGAAGCTGTCCTGGAGGCAAAAAACGCCGGGTTTACCGGAGAGTCTTATGTTAATTTTAACGCGGCGGCTTCCTCGGTTCAAATCCCTGTTTATGCCGATGTCGCAGGTCAGAGAACGTTAAAAGTTACATTCGCCAATGGCTCAGGTGCTTCAAGGGAGCTGTCTTTTTCTGTAAACGGTACTCAGCAGATCGCATCTGTGCAGTTTGAAGCCACAGCAGATTGGACAACATGGGAATCAAAGCAGATAAGTCTCTCTTTGCCGCAGGGTGCCAGCATTATTACACTGGCTACGGTAAACAGTCAGGACGGGCCAAATATTGACAAGGTTACTCTCGATCAGGGTACGTATGCACTATCGCATGAAACTGAAAGAGGAAAGTCAACTTCATTTTACAATGCAGCAAAAAGGGCTCTCTTTATACAGGCCGCAGGAGTAAAAAATCTGAAAGTAAGTATTTACTCATTGAGCGGTAAAAGAGCATTTTCAGAGCGTTTCAGTTCGGTTTCTGGCATCGGAAGACTGGAAATTCCTGTCAAAGGAATCAGAAATGGAATGTACATTTTAAGATCTGAGATTGACGGGACTGTAAAAACAGAACACATAAATTTAAGGTAGTTTTGAAGATCTGCAGAAACAAAAAAAAGCCACCGGTATTGCCGGTGGCTCATGAATCTGATAAACTTTACAGTTACTGCAGAATGATTCGTTTGTCTATCACGCCGGATGAACCCTTGATACGCACTATATAAGAACCTCTCGCCAGGCTGTTCAGGGCAAAAGAGTGCGTTTTGCTGGTAAATGAATCTTTCTTCAGGTTTGCGATGCGATGCCCCTGAAGATCGAAAAGGTCAAGATCAAGGTTTCCATCGTCTGCTGAAGAAACAAGAAGTGTCCTGCCATGAACTTCGATCTGGGTTGACCGGGAAACAGCAGGGCTTGCAAACTGTTTTATAGCACTACTGTTTCCTCCGCCGACAATAGAGATGTCGGTGATGTATTGTTCTGCGCCATCTCCTTCTCTTGTAAATAAATCGGAAGCACTGTTAAATGTCGCAACAGTTCCTTTGTCTGTTGTGAAGTTATCGAAAAAGATTGTGCCGGAGAAGCCCGGAGCCGCGATCATGATATAGAGTTTGGCAATATTATCCATGCTCATCGCGCTGACATCGAAGGTGCATAATGTTGAATCTCCAGGGTTCAGCCATTTTCCTTCCGGAGGCATTTCCCAGTCCCAGGTTCCATCTGTCAAAACAGCAAGGCTCATCCAGACACCGCTCAAGCTTGTGTTATATGCTGTCAATGAAGCTGTGGTTGCACCGCTGAGATTTGTGGAAGGGGCAATGTAAATGTTGGCAGCGGCTTTAACGGTCGTATCACCTTCGGCAGAGACCTGGTTACGCATGTTGTTGACAACAACTTTCAACCAGCCGTTTCCATTGCTTGTATCAGGTGTTATGGAGACCTGTTCGACCGCAGTGTCAAGATCCCCCAGACTGTATTCGACATTGCACGGGGGCACTTTTGTCGTACTGATTGCGTAATTGCTCCATCCGGGCATCTTGTCCAGAGTGTATATACATGATGATTCAAGGTTGGCTTTCCAG
>JAAYYB010000391.1 GCA_012515615.1 Fibrobacter sp. | reverse complement strand
ATCAGTTCAATGGGAATTTCCCACAGAGGAGCATTGCGGTATTGTGTTTTTTCTGACTGATAAAAACCCCGGTGAATGGCTGCCAGGCGGGTGATGCCGTTTTTGTGCAGCCGTTCAATGGCTCCCATCCAAAGTTTCAGGTCCGGATTTACAGGATTTTTAACCATCACCGGTATATCCACCCCGGCCAGGCTTTCGGCCAGCTCCTGCATTGAGAAAGGATTCACTACCGTGCGGGCGCCTATCCATAAAATATCCATCCCGTGGGCAAGCGCATCTTTTACGTGATCGGGCCTGGCAACCTCAACCGTGGTAAGCAGTCCTGTTTCCTCTTTCACCCGTTTCATCCATACCAGTCCTGCCGTGCCGATACCTTCAAACAAGCCGGGTCTGGTTCTGGGCTTCCAGATCCCGGCCCGAAACACGCTGATTCCCGGCTGTCTGGCCAGGGCATGAGCGGTTTGCAGCACCTGCGCCTCCGATTCGGCACTGCAAGGCCCGGCGATTACCAGCGGGCGGCGACTGCCGGGTATCCAGGATTGAAGGGGAGGAAAATTCATTGTAAATTTTTAAGTGCAAAAATAACAATTCTCCTGCGCAGGTGGTTCAGGGGCCATTAATTAAGATGCAGGCAGGACCTGCTCACCGTTTCTTTCTCTTTATCTTAAAATATAATAACACCATTGCAAGCAAAACGGCCGGTAATGAATAATAAAAAATATTTCCTGACACCGTCCGGTAGCGCCGGAGATCCTCATTTGTTTTTTCACGCGCAGCCATAAGCATTTCCTTCTTCGACAGCATGGCCTCGTACCTGGCTTTCAGCAGTGCAAGTTTTCCGGCCCTGTCTTCAGCCAGTATCGTGTCTTTCAAAGCCTGCAGTTCCCTGGCATAAGCATTGGCTGACCTGCGGTTTCCCCTGCTGTTGTAATGATCACGCAGTGCAGCATAGAACTGTAGTCTCCCGTTCCGGTCACCGGAGGCGATGGCTTTGCTCAGGCTTTGCAAAAGGTTTTCAAGAATATGATCTCTCACGGTTTTTACAGGAGCAATGGCCCGCAGATTGGAAAGAGCAAGTTGCTCATGTTCGGTATCTCCTGTTATACGGCTGATGTTCAATGTTTGTCTGAAATATTGTCCGGCTCCGGCCGTATCTCCTTCCGCTTTGGCAATCATTCCGAGTTGAGTGTAGATCTGCGGCAGTTCATTTTCACCGGCACCGGTATTTCTGATCAGCACGAGGGCCTCTTCGAAATTTGCGCGGGCAGAGTCGGTTTTTCCTTCTTCGAAGTAAGTAGTGCCAATGGCTTTTACAATGGGGTAAGCACGCCTGTTGTTGCCTGTCTTCATCTGTATGGCCAGGGCCTCCTTAAAGTAATCGCGCGAAACTTCAAAGCGTTTCATTTTCAGATTGATTTCCCCGAGGCTGGTAAGGGCATAAGCCCTGACCCGGTCATTTTTCTTCAGGCCGGCAATTTCGGCTGCCTGCCGGTAATAGTTCTCCGCATCCGGCATGTTGCCTGTTTTGTAGTGCACATCCCCGGCATTTACCAGGTTGCCGGCCAACCCGGCACTGTCGCCCAGTTGTTGCCTGATCTCCAGCGAAGCCAAAAAATGCTCCAGCGCCATAACTTGGTTTCCGGGCATCATTGCCTGTCCCAGGATGGTATGTGCCATGGCTGCGCCGGCAGGCTCACCCCCTTTCAGGAACCACGGGATGGACTTCTCCAGGTTTTCAGTAAAACCCTCAGTATTGTCAAGTGACTTTTCTATCATGGAAAGATTGAAGTAGCCGGCTGCGACATATTTATAGATACTGGCTTTATTTGCCAGGATGATCATTGAGTCAGCAATCATGCGGGCTGCGCCGGGCTGATCTGCATTGAAAAGGGAGTCAAATGCCTTCTCAAGCCTGACCAGTTCAAGCGAGTCTGCTTTTCTGCCGGGATGGTTCTCCTGTGCTGAAAGCCGGTCGGGCATCAACAGAAGGGAAATGACCGCTGAACAAAGCAGCATTGCTTTTAAGTCTTTACAGAAGGCCGCCCCGAGTATTAAACCCATCGAAAACGTGTGTGGAATTAACCGCATAAAGATAGCGCCATCGCAGGAATCCGCCAAACAGATGTCAGCAATTTGTTCGCT
>JAAYYB010000287.1 GCA_012515615.1 Fibrobacter sp. | reverse complement strand
TGGTGGACAACACGGGGTGATAGCGCAAGACTGGCGTCTTCGACAGGCTGGAGCGAAAGAGGGGACACCCTCTTCCAGAATTTCTTTATTCTTGTTTATTACTTGTATTGGGACGCCCTCTTCCAGAAACTCCTTATCTTTAATTCTTGCTTATACTTGTATCGGGACGCCTTCTTCCAGAAAAATTTATCGAGTATACTCCTCCAAAAGCTCTTCATCTTATTCTTAGCCTCAATCTAGCATTATCCTGATCCTGTCGGGCAAATATCGATATCCCATGTTGTATATTTATGGCACAAAGATTTCAGGCTTAAAAGTGTAGGATAGAGTTTTCCAGAGTGGAAAAAGAGCGTTAATTTTGCTCTTTTGTGCGGTAAAAACCAGAAACTGGCCCCCAAAATGCAAGAAACAAATCTCATAAAGATATTGCCCCGGGAAATTGTGGAGAAGATCGCGGCCGGCGAGGTGGTCGAGCGGCCCTCATCGGTGCTTAAAGAGCTTATCGAAAACTCTCTGGATTCATCGGCAACAAGAATCGATGTCACCCTTGAGGACTCCGGTTTCTCTCTCATAAAGGTGGCAGATAACGGCCAGGGGATGACTCCTGAGAACCTCTCAAGGTGTCTTCTTTCACATGCCACAAGTAAAATCAGTACTGCTGATGATCTTTATTCGATCGGCACCATGGGTTTTCGGGGTGAGGCTCTGGGAAGTATTGCCGCGGTCAGCAGGATTCAGGTGGAAAGTTCGGCCGGGCAAACCGGTTTGGGCCACAAAATCTGCTCCTGCGGCGGCCAGGCAGAGAATATAGCTCCCTCTCCCCACAACCGGGGCACCACAGTTTCTGTCAGAGACCTTTTTTTCAATGTGCCGGCCCGTAAAAAATTCATGAAAAGCAGCAGAAGCGAACAGCTCTCCTGCATGCGGGTTTTCGAGCAGATCGCTATCCCTTTTCCCTCAATCCATTTCACCCTCTCTATCGATAACAAAAAGGTGATGGATTTTCCGGCGGCGCCCACCACTTTAGAGCGTATCGGGGCCGTTGCCGGTAATCAGTTTGCCGGCAGGCTCATAGAGTGCAGAGGCTCCAGGGAGGGGATGGAATCTCTCATTTATGTCTCCTCTCCTGAGGATCTCCGTGACCGCCCCAGGTTCAGTTTGCTATTTGTCAATCTGAGGCGAATCGACAACGATTCAGTCACATACGCCGTAAGAGAGGCTTTTTCCCAGTTTCTGGGCGCCGGGTTCCGTCCCTCGTTTTTCTGCTTTCTCGATATCGATCCCTCCAGAATAGATGTAAACGTTCACCCCACAAAGCAGCAGGTGAAATTTGACAATGAAAGGGAGCTTTTCAGTTTTATCTTCTCTACTGTGAAAGGCAGCATCACCTCCTCCATGGTCAGGCCCGACTCCCTTGCAGAGGGGGGTGTCTCTTTATCAGCGCCAGTCCCCGGGCAGCAGCCGCCCGCATCTTACCCTCTCTTTACAGAAAATAAGAGCGGCTATGTGAAGGAACCGGTTAGTTACGCTCCTTTTGAAGAGAAAGAGGCCCAGCAGACAATTCTCCCCTTCCCTGGAAGCGCAAACACAGGCACTCAGACGGAAAAGGAGATTGACAACGCGCAGGCAAACGGTATACAATTAAACGGTGAGGAACGCTGGGATCTTATTCCCTGCTATCAGGTGCACAGCATGTTTGTGCTGGCTCCCATAAAAAACGGGATACTTGTGATCGACCAGCATGCAGCTCACGAACGGGTGCTCTTTGAGCAGGCGCTTGAGGACATAAAGAGGGGCCGTGCCGCATCGCAGCAGCTTCTGTTCCCTATAGTCCTTGAGCTCACTGCAACCGAAAAGGCAATTGTAGAGTCGGGCCGCGGGTACCTTCAGTCCTTCGGCTTTGACATAGACGATTTCGGGGGACAGGCGGTATCGGTTTCTGCTATTCCGGCCTTTCTCAAAGACGGGGCCGTGAAGGATACTGTGCAGGGAATAGTGAAGTATCTCCTTGAAGGAAAAGACCCCCAGGCTTTTTTAGAGCCGGAAAAAAGGTTTGCGGCGGCATTTGCCTGCGGTGCTGCGATAAAGGCGGGCCAGAAACTGACCCAGGAAGAGATGAATGCTTTGTTAAATACTCTATTTTCCGCTAAAAACCCCTATATCTGCCCTCACGGAAGGCCGACTCTGGTCAGAATTTCGATCGATGAACTTTCAAGAAGATTTCTGCGTTAGGACCGGTTTATGTCTCAGAACTGTTTACAAATAAAAGGGCCTCAGCATTTTACCGGTTCAGTGGTCAGGGAGACCATGGCATCGGTATTGAGCGATCTTCAAAAAGACCGGTTCAGCAGTGTCTTTTTCGATTTCTCCGGGTCCGATCTGATTGACAGCTCGGGAATAGGGGTACTGATCACCCTCTCAAAAGAGTGCCGCTTGAGGGGTGTGGAGCTTGTTATAGGGAACCTCAATGATGATCTCTATGAGCTTTTCTGTGACGCGGGGCTCGAGCGGATCTTCACAATCAAGAGGGATGGCGGGCTCATAAAGGCTCAAGTCGACCTCTTTGAGACCTCTGTGGACATAAAGCTTACCGTTCAAAAAGAGATTCTGGGCGATATCTGTGTTTTTGTTCTCTCCGGCGTGCTGACTCATCCCGGCGGATCATCGTACCTTAAACAGCAGTTTCTCCTTTCCCTGGCACAGCATAGAAAGATTCTTCTTGACGTAGAGGAGCTGACCTTCTTTGACAGCCTCAGTCTCGGCACGGTTCTCAACATGAATAATCTCCTCAAGGAAACCGGGGGAAGCATGAGAATGTGCGGGGCCAACTACATAGTAAATGATCTTTTTTCAACACTTAAACTGGAACTGCTGATTCCGGTTTTCCCGTCAAGGCCCGATGCGATTCAGGACTGGGATCTGCCGGTATGACCGGGGGGGCCGGCGAATGCCGCAGGGTGCATATAAAATCACTTGGATGCAGGACCAACCAGGAGGAGATGGCTTCTTTACGGATGCGTCTCTTTTTAAACGGGTTCAGTGTCGTTGACAGTCCGGAAGAATCCGATGTGGTTATTGTAAACACCTGTTCTGTGACCTCAGGTACCGAATCGAAAACGCTGCGGATGCTTCGCGCGCTTTTAAAGGAGTATCCGGCCGTCCGCATAATGGTAACAGGCTGTCTTGCGCAGCAGAAACCGCAGCAGTTAAAATCCGCAGGCATTCACTGGGTGGTGGGTAATACATTCAAAAAAGAGATCGTTTCGATTCTTCAAAACCAGGGTGGGGGAATCTTTCATGCCGGTTTTGACAAAGAGGAAGGGTATGGTGGTGTTGATCCTGGAGCTGTTCCGCGTCCTGATGATTTCCGCACCAGATTTTCTGTAAAGATTCAGGAGGGCTGTGACTACCGGTGTGCCTATTGTATCGTTCCGCAGCTCCGCGGGCCATCAAGATCGGTTTCTGCGGAAAGTGTCTTGAGTACATGTGCTGAGGCTGTCGGTACCGGTTTCAAGGAGATAGTGCTTTCCGGTACGCATATCGGGCAGTTTGGAAAGCAGGAGGGGTTGACACTGGTGATGCTCCTTGAGGAGATCATGAAGATAGAGGGGGATTTCAGGGTGAGACTGAGTTCTCTTGACCCGCGCGACCTTGACACGAAAATTCTTCAGATGGCAGCAGAGGCGGGCAGGGTCTGTGATCATCTGCATGTAAGTGTGCAGAGTCTCAATGGGGATGTGCTGAGCAGAATGGGCAGGGATGGTGAGGGGGTGCAGGAGTTACTAAAGAAACTTTTATCTTTCAGGAGAAACTTCCCTCATGCCGGACTCGGGGGTGATTTCATAGTCGGTTTTCCGGGGGAAACAGAAGAGATGTTTCTGGAAACGCTGGAGAATGTTTCGAGGGTGGGTTTTTCCTACGGGCATGTTTTCCGCTTCTCGGCTCGTCCGGGAACCGCGGCCTTCTCCATGCCGGGGCAGATACCGGAGGTGGTGAAAACAGAGAGAAGCAGCAGGCTTAGAAAAGCTCTTGAGGAGAGCAGGGCTGCGTTTCTGGAGTCATGCAGGGGTGTTTCTCTGCGTCTGCTTGTTGAATCCGGGGAGCCTGTCGAGGGTTTGACGTCGAATTATATCCGTGTGCGGGTACCGGAAATTTCTGTTCCGCGCAATTCCTGGCTTGAAGTCAGAGTAAAAACAACGGATAATTACAGATATTGTATTGCAGAACCTTTTACCCGGAAAGATATATGAATTCAAACATGGTTTCAGGATCATCGGAGCGCTATCGCCAGCTGGTAGATAATATCGATAATCTCCCTCCGTTTCCGGCCATAGTTAATCGGCTGATAGAGGTGATTAATTCTCCTGAATCATCTGCTGATGATGCGGCAAAGCTTTTAGAGAAGGATCCGGCACTTACAAGTAAGATTATACGGCTGGCCAACAGTGCCTTTTATGGAATTCCCCGCAGTATCTCATCTGTATCGACAGCGGTGGTGATTCTTGGTTTCAATGCGGTACGTTCGATAGTGTTGAGTGTTTCGCTGATGAAGATGTTTCCCGTTATAAAAAACAGGGCTTTTGACAGGGATCGTTTCTGGAAGCACTCGATCGTTACAGCTCTGGCCTCCAGGATTATTGTCCGTCATTTTTTCAATGTGCGCATAATGGATCCGGAGAGTGCGTTCTGTGCCGGAATTCTTCATGACATAGGAAAGCTTATTTTTTGTGAGTATATGAGCCGGGAGTATCTTGAGGTGTGTGAGTACGCCAGGGAAAACAAGATAGCGCTTCTGGATGCGGAAAAGCGGGTTCTGGGTTTTTCTCACGCGGAACTGGGAAAGATACTGGCCGAGAAGTGGGCACTTCCGTCTGATCTGGGACACGCTATCATTTACCATCACAACCCCGGGGATGCCCATGAGCTGGTGGATCTTGTGACCACAGTGCATATTGCGGATCTGTTCGCGCATGAATCTGGAAACGGATTGTGGGAAGAAGAGGTCAGTCCCGGGGAGTGGGAACAGGCCAGAACTGTACTAAAGCTCAGTGAGGCCGATTACCGTAAAGTAAATGAAACTCTTGCTCAGAACATGGAAAAATCGTCTGAATTTTTCAGCATAATAAAATAAAGGCGTTTTAATCTGTGGGGTTTCTTTATTTATGGCTAGATTTTACATATATTAAGAATTAAAAAATATAGAAATATAGAAGATAAAGAAGCCGACCAGAGGGAAAGAAGTCATGAGCCTGTTTTCGCGATTAAAAGAGGGTTTAAGTAAAACGCGTTCTCAGCTGACATCCATTGTCGGCGGTGAAAGCCGTTTTGACGAGCAGTTCTTTGAATCGCTAGAAGATGCGCTTATAGCCGCGGATGTAGGGATGGAGCTTTCAAGTGAGATAGTTGATGATCTCAGGGAGCGTATCAGGGAAGATGGGATTCGTGATACTCACGAGGCCTATGAGGAGCTTAAAAGGATGTTGTCATCCGGGCTCAATGTAGTGAAGCTTCCGGAGGATTTTCCCCCCAAGCCCTGGGTGATACTTGTAGTCGGTGTAAACGGGGTTGGAAAGACAACGACAATAGGCAAGATGGCCAACGAGATGCGCAGGAAGGGAAAGACGGTGATGCTTGGGGCGGCGGATACTTTCCGGGCGGGGGCCATAGAGCAGTTGAGGATCTGGGCTGAGCGTACCGGTTGCGATTTCGTCGCGCAGCAGGAGGGCTCCGATGCGGCATCTGTTGCCTTTGATGCGATTGAGGCGGCGAAGGCCAGAAACACAGATGTGCTTATTTTAGACACCGCGGGAAGACTGCATACAAAAGTCAACCTGATGAATGAGCTTGACAAGATTGTCAGGGTGATAAAGCGCAACACGCCTCATGCCCCCAACGAAATTCTTCTGGTAATCGATGCCACTACGGGGCAGAACGCGCTCAGGCAGGTTAAAGTTTTCAATGATGCACTGGGTCTGACAGGACTTATCGTTACCAAACTTGACGGTACAGCAAAAGGCGGTGTGGCAATATCCATGACCAGGCAGTTTAAGGTTCCTGTAAAGAAAATCGGAGTAGGAGAGGGGCTTGAAGATCTCCAGGACTTTGACCCCAGATCCTATGTGGATGCCATGTTTGGTGATTTGTAAATAATAAGGCGGGGCACGCACGATGATTAACGAGAACAAGTATCCGACAATGCGTTTTATGTTCTGTAAAAAATGCGGAAATGTTTTTGCCGCCGGCTTTTCAGGGGCCAAAGAGTGCCCCGACTGTTCATCTGAGAATACTACTGAATACAACCCCGAGGATAGCCCTGAAGAAGACTCCTCACTGCAGGGCTGAAGGAATGTCTTATGGATAATCCGGTCTGGTCCTTTTTTTTCCCCAATTCAGCAGAATCAAAGAGCACTATCGAGCTTCTGAAATCGCTTTCGGTTTTTGAGAATGTTTCCACAAGAAACCTTGTTCAGATCGAGAGGGTTCTTCATGAGCGCAGGTACAGGGCAGGGGAAATTGTGTTTAACGAAGGGGAACCAGGCGCCGGCATGTATATCGTCAAGAAGGGCGAGGTTTCGATTGAGAAAAAGATCTCTGCAACGGCCGGGGGTATCCGGCTTGCGCTTATAAGCGAGCGCAGTTTCTTTGGAGAGCTGGCACTTCTTGATGACATCAGCAGGAGCGCTTCTGCGGTTACTACAACAGAAACGGTGCTTTACGGGTTCTCTAAACCTGACCTGGGCAATATTATGGAGAGGGACCCCAGGCTGGGGAGCCGCATTCTGGTAAACTTATCCAGAATTGTCTGCAGCCGTCTTATAAAGGCAAATGATAATCTTGAGAGGGTTCAAAACGAGCTGAATCTGATAAAAAGTGGCGCTGAATAGATGAGCTCTAACACTCCTGTTTCAAGTCGCATAATCCGGTACAGCTTTTTTGTGCTGCTGCTTTTTATCGCGGTGGCAGTGATCTATTCGGTGAAGGTGCTTGCAATCCCGCTGGCAGTTTCCATACTTCTTGCTTTTCTGTTTCAACCTCTTGTAAATCTTATCGAGGCAAGAGGCATCAACCGGCTTCTGGTTATAACACTTATTTTCGCTGTAACAGGCGGGCTGGTTGCAGTCGCTGCGTTTTTTGTTGTTCCGGGGCTTGTCAGCGAGGGAAGGAATCTGGCGAAGAATTTGCCCCAGTACGACAATTTTCTGCAGAAAAGTCTGGGCAGTCTCCGTGATGTGGTAGCCGCAAAGTTCCCGGCAGTTACGGTCCCCGATTTTTACCAATTGATCAAAGATAAACTTGCCGGCAGCACCGGGGCCATACTGAAATCGATTCCGGCTATTGCAGGCAATCTGCTTTACATAGTGTCGCTTCTGACGCTCATTCCGGTGTTTACATTCTTTTTTCTTGCTGATGGTTATCTTATTAAGAAGGCTATGTTGCGCTTGACACCGAACAGGTATTTTGAAATGTTTGTGCTGCTGTTCAGCAGAATCGCCGATTCGGTTCAGTGCTTTATCAGAGGACAGCTCATAGATGCGCTTGCCGTAGGAATATTGACATCGATTGGCCTGAGTTTAATCGGTCTTCCATACAGCATTGTAATTGGAATCATTGCCGGGTTGGGCAACCTGATTCCCTATCTGGGACCGGTTATAGGGTTTGTTCCCGCTTTTTTTGTCCTGATTGTGAGCCCGGAGGGGTTGTCTGTAATCGGGTTTGTCAAGATTGCAGTCGTATTTGTGATCGTACAGTTTCTGGAGGGAACATTTGTTTACCCGATAGCAGTCGGAAAGAGCGTTAATCTGCATCCGCTGGTAGTGATAGTCGGTGTAGCCACAGGAGGGCAGCTTGCCGGTGTGATAGGGATGATTCTAGTTATACCGGTAATAAGTATCGTGAAGGTCACTGTTGAGGTGGTGTTCTTCTATCTCAGGCGCTATTCCATATTGTAATAACTAAAACTTCCCGTAAAGGACCTCTACCTGTGCCTCGACAAGCTCTGTCGTGTCGATTATCATCTTTTCCATCCGGATAAGTTGAACAGAGAGCATAATGAGGAAGGTTATCGAGAAGAAAGACAGGCAGGCTAGAATAAAAAATGACATAAGAGCGCTCCTTTACAGTCCTTTGGAAGGTTCCATATGGGGGAAACGGGTAAGGTTTTTCAGGCTGCGCTTATACCCGGCCAGGGCAATCATGGCTGCGTTATCTGTGCACAGCCCCGGTCTCGGGAAGTGTGCCCTGTCACCGAAAAGTCTCTTCATTTGGCGCCTGATTTCTCCGTTGCAGGCAACTCCGCCGACCAGTGCAGCATCTTTGATACCGGTCTTATGAGAGGCTGCCGCCAGTTTTGACATAAGAGAGTCAGCGACTGCTTTCTGGAATGCTCTGCAGATCGAAGGCCTGTTTTCTCTTATAAAATCCGCGTCTTTATCAGCCAGGAAGTATTTGACTGCGGTTTTAAGCCCCGAGAAGCTGAAGTCAAACGGGTTGCCGTTTACCTTTGCTACCGGGAACCTGATCCCCGAAGCATCCTCGGGGGATGCGGCTGCTTCCTGTTCGATTGCTCTTCCGGCCGGATATGCAAACCCCAGCATCTTCCCAACTTTGTCAAAGGCTTCCCCTGCCGCGTCATCGACAGTCTGTCCCAGACATTCGTAACGCCCGATCTCCATTACCTTGTAAATTGCTGTATGTCCGCCGGATACCACCAGAGCAAGGAATGGAAAACTGAGTCCGGGGTTTTCAAGCATTGCGGAGAAGATGTGGCCCTCCAGATGGTTTACTCCTGTAACAGGGATGTTCCATCCGTTATGAATTCCTAAGGCAAAGCTTACCCCTACTAAAAGGGCTCCTGCCAGGCCCGGGCAGTCTGTGACAGCAAGGAGATCTATATCACGGAAACTGAGAGATGCCTCGTTCAGGGCGGAAGCTGTGAGACGGTCGATTTTCTCGAGGTGCGCACGTGAAGCTATCTCCGGTACCACTCCCCCAAAACAGACATGTTCGATTTGAGAGTAGATATGGTTTACTACAATTTCTGTATCACGTAGAACTGCTATTGAAGTTTCATCACAGGACGATTCAATTCCAAGGGTAATCATGCTTTATTCTTACTGATTAAGGATAAAAGAACCGGGTTTCTGCTCAGGAAGCCGCTCAGTTCAGGGCTGCAGTTAATAAAAGACAGGCTTCCGCCCTGATTATTTACAATATGGTAAATATTCTGGAGGTATTCCAGCTCTTTGTCGTAAATAAACTGAATTCCGGCGAAATCGATCTTTATATCCGGTTTTTTGCTGGTTGAGACTATGCCGGAGAGCATTTTGCACAATCTTGTGAAATCGGCATCACGGGCCGCATCAGAGTAAAGCGGCAGTGTTGATGAAACCGCGGTCTTTGAACCCTTGTTTTTGGTTTTGCTCATTATTTTCAGCAATTCTGTCGGAGATTCTTCTGGACCTGATGAACTGGTATCCTTCAGATCAGGTGCAGATTGAGGCGTCTGTTTCTGCTTTGAAGGCTGTTGTTCTGTTCCGGAATCAGAGCCGTTAAAATTCGATGTTTGATAAGGCGTTTGAATTTCAATGCCATCATGGGCGGAACACTCGTCTGATTCGTTGTACAGATCTGTAAAGAATGAGCGATTTTCTGGATGAGGCTGTTCCGGTTCATTCTCCTGGGGCTCATCGTTACCTGATAAGAAAAGATCCTGTACAGGTGCAGTGTCGTTTGAACCCCTGCCTTCCGGAATGTTTTCTTTATAAATATCCGGCAATGGGTTGTTTTCACACTTTTCAGATTTGACATTCACATCATTGGCATCGGCTGCAGGGCGTGCTTCTCCGAACTGCTCCCGGTCAGTAATATCGATATCGGTGAATTTGCCGTTGACAGCTCTTACAACCTTGAACGGTTCAGAATCTTCAAATGTTTCCTGTGGGCAGGGACCCGGGTCAGGCGGAAAAACCGGGGCCTCAGAATTTCTGGGTACAACAGGGATTATGTCATTTTCAGAATGGTCATCAAGAGTCGGCCTGACAATCTGCAGGTGATCTTCCAGGGGCCTCTCTTGCTGTTCTGAGGAGGGGGCGGCTGGTTCCGGAAAATTTATTCCTTTCTCCCGGGCAAATGTCTCCTGAAATCCTGACTGTTGAGACCCTGATTCAGTAACCGGCTCTTCCGGTTCTGGTTCATTGCAGGTATTTTGACTGGGTTCTGGTCTTTTATTGAGAGGCTGTCTGGCAACATTCTGCTTCTCTCTGCGTAAAGAGTCAAATTCCTGCGCTTTTTTATCGACTTCCTGTTCCAGATCTCTTATTCTGGATGAAAGAGAAGAGAGTGAGGCCCACTGTACGAACAATAAGATGAGAGTTAATCCGACTAAACTGAAAAATACCAGGTAAACAGCGTAGGGCATAAGATTCCCTTTCAGAAAAATAATGTTTATTCAAAGCCGGTAACTGCGCGTAAATATTGATTATAGCATAATTGTATTAAGAATGCGAGGGGTCACTTTTTTTCATGAAACGCCTGAATGGAAAGTAAATACCTGATTTGTGCAGACGGGAAGGGGTAAAGTGCATTGGGCCTTAGAGCTGAAAAACTTGAACAAATCGCAGGAGCACCACACTGGTGGTATATCAAAATTTGTGGAAGTCTTTATGCACAAGGGACAGGTGCAATTTGCCCTGAGTTTCGGGTACATAAGTTAGGTAATGATACTCTGCGCCTTATTTATATTAACCGATGGAATTACGGGTAGCAACCGGAAAAGTTGGAGTTTTGAAGGAAAGCCATGAAATGTGTTCTTCTTCAGATGTCTGCTGCGAGCAGGCTGGATGCTTTTAAAAATCTGTTTAGCAGCAGTGATCAGAGATTGATTTATGCTGCGGATCCAGACGAAGCTATCAGCATCGCTTCTACCGAACATCCTGATCTGATCATATCAGGATTAGGCAGTTCTCCATCAGAGTGTGATCTCAGGTATTTTAAATCCGTTGCGATTGATCACCCCGGGACAGAACACGTAATCCTGACCAGTGCTGAAGTTGACCGGTTCATCCCCCTGGTACGCATTTTTAATATCGGCAGCGTTTTAGTGGATGGTACCGATGAGGATTTCAGGGAGGCCGCTTCGTATTTGCGTTCGATAATCGGCGGTTCAAATCCGGGTTTTTCTCACTATTTTCCCGACAAGCTGCCTGAGAGTGCGTCAATAAAGAGTTATGCCCAGGCAAAGGAGATCTGCTCTGAAATAATAAAGGCTTGTCCGGGAAAGAAAGGCATTTTTCTGGATATTGTCCTTGATGAGCTGATTTCAAATGCTTTTTTCCATGCCATGTTAAATCTTTCCGGACTCTCAAGAGAGTGCTGGCTGAAGTATTCTGATGTAAAAACCGATTGTCCCGCCAGTATGAGCTGGGTTCATGATAATGAAAAGCTGGGAGTTTCAGTAGTGGATCCCATAGGGAAACTGACGAAGAGAGATGTGTTGAAATGGCTGGATACGGGCAGGGATGGTTTTGCGGTTGAAGAGCATGGAAAAGGATTTTTGCTTGTAAGGCGTCTTATGGACCGGATGATAATTAATCTTGAGCCCGGGAAAAAAACCGAATGCATGGTGATCTTGTATTATAATAGCTGTAAAAGCCTCAATAAACCCTTGATGATCCAGGAAAGTGTTTAGACAATTATTCCTTGTTCGGGAATAATTACCTGGTTAAGGATGTTTGTAGCAGTGTTTTCTAAGGTGATATTTAAAAAATAGTTTAGAAACAGTCCTTGTGTTTGGCTTAAAAATTGCTTCATCTAACACCTTATGACTGCAATGTTTCAGGTATTAATAGTTGATGATGATTCTGAGTTGACTGAGGTATTACGCAGATCTCTGATCCGTCTGGGCTGTGAAGTAGCTGTTGCTGAAACAGCGGAAAATGGGTTGGAGAAACTTCAGGAAGACAAATTCCATGCGGTTTTTGCATCTCTTTGCGTAAGGACAATGGGGGGGCGGGGTGTAGCCCGTTTTGTTAAAAACCATTGTCCCGATACGAGATTCTTTATGGTGACAGGCTGGAAAGGTGAACTTGAAGCCAATCTCCTGAAATTAGACGGAATTCATGAGATTATCCATAAACCTGTTAATTTCAGTGAGATACGTGATAAGGTGCTTGAAGTACTCGGGTAAAGATTCTCTGCCTTGATAAATGTTTCCTGTTTAAAGAAAACTGTTGTTTTTTCCGCACTTAAGTTATAGAATTTAAAGTGTTAGTTTAAATTTTGTGTTTAAGGGCAGAAAAATGAGTTTTTTGATTTCTCATGATAAAGATGGTAATTATGTTATAGGCCTTGAACTGGTGTTTGCGCCATCTGAACCCCAGTTTGGATTCTTTGAAGACTTTGTGAACAGGGTGCAATCACTTGATGTAAAAAGAGTCACTCTGGATTTCACCAACTGCAAATACATGGACACCAGGGCTATCTCTTTGATAATGAACCTGTACAGGGTAACTAAAGAAAAGGATGTGGGTATTCAGGTTGTCGGAGCAGATGAGGAGATAAAGGATCTTTTGCAATCTATTAAGCTTGATAAAATTCTCCTCATAAAGTGAGCTTGCAATTTTTTAAAAAAAAGTTGATTTTTTTCCTTTTTTACCCTATATTATATAAAAGTGAATAAAATACCCGTTAAGGAGAAATGGTAATGCATATCATCCAGAAGCTGCTGATCTCTGTTTTGTTGGTTGTTGCAGTTTCTTTTGCACAGCAGTCTGATACCGCATCTCAGAAGGGTCCACAAGTTCAGCCGACTATTGCAAGTTCATTGTCAGTTAAAGATGTCAGGCCCCTGAACAAACAGCTTTACATCCGCAAGAATCCCACTACATGGACAAAAATTAAAGATCTGTTCATGTAATTTTTCCTGTCCTTAAAAGTTTTAATCTTTCCTTTTCTGCCTTATCTTCTCCATTCTATTCTATTTTGTTATACCCCTTTACAGAATTCTATCCTCTGTCCTCTGGTATTGCCGGGCTGGAACGGCATCTGTATTCTGTCATCTGTTATCTGGAAGAGGGCGTTCCCTCTTTCGCTCAAGTCCGTCGAAGACGCCGGGCTTGTGCTATCACCCCGTGTTGTCCACCAGTTGCAAAGGCAGGTATGGTTATCGCATTTTCAAACGCCTTCGCGGCCGCAGTAGCGAACTGGTGGTAGATTAAAACGGGTTGTAGCCTCCCGGAATTAGATAAGTAAGGCCGGTGAATATAACGTGTCAGGATTGTAAATGAGAACAATGTTAAGTACATGCTCTCATTAAAACACGAATGTCCCCATTGTAACTCTTAACTTGTGACTTTCGACTTGCGACTTGCAACTTTTCAGGGTTCCCAATCCATATCAGACTGTGTCCCGTAGAGTCTCCCTGTAACTGATCCGATGCTAAGCGAAATACTGAACTCTTGTACAGGAATGCGGCTTGAGGCATTGATCAGTGGAGAGGCCGAGAATTCAAGAGAGACGTAGGCCTTGTTGGAGAGGAGATCTTTCATTTTGGGGAAGAAGTCAATTGAAATCCATCCCCTCAGATTGTTTGCGTTAGAAAAGAAATCTGTTCCTCCAGTGTAATGTTTGTTACTGCCCTGAATAATGTAGACCAGTGGTCCGGCAGATATGTAGCCGAAGCCTGGAATGTGAAACTGTACCCCCACTGCACCTGAGCCGTCAAAACCGCTGTAGGATGCGCCGTGTTTGTTTTCAGAAGAAAAATAGGTTGCCTGACCTATCCCCATAAGGGAGATGTGTTCCTTCAGGAAAAACGGGGAGGAGACTCTGAGGTGTGCTCCCCCTGAAAACCCGAACTTACCATGAAAGAGCGGGATCGATTCACTTCCGGACCCGCTTTTGTCAACATCTATCTGTGCGGTGCCCAGGTCTATGCCGAAGCCAAGAAGGCTTGACGGTGCATAGTGAACCCGGGCATGCAGACGGTTGAAAATCGCGGGTATTTCCTCATTTGTAAGTGTATATCCCCCCAGATGGTAGGAGGCACCTACCGCCACTCTGGCCTCAGGAATTGCTGCTGCAGGGTTGGCCATGTTAGATGCCATTGAGAGGGCTGCTATGCTGAGAACTATCAGGAGTATCTTTGTTTGCATTGGATTAATCCTCACTCACCTTTAACCACCGGCAGAATCAGCTGCTCGGGAGTCTCTGTGACAACGCCCTGTGATTCGGCCCATATCATCACCTCGATCCGCGTAGCATCCGACTGTCCATAGAGTATCTCATTGAGTGCTTTCCCGCCTGAGGTGGTTACAGTGCGCTGGATGCTGACAGCAGTATTTGGATCAACAACGCCGTTTTTGTCAACATCAGCATCAAAGCTTCTGGCTTCACTTATATAACCGTTCAGCTGTTCATATTCAGTTTCTAACTGCATAAGAGTCTTGAAATCTGCGGAATCTTCAGGGTTGATGACCGGATATCTCCAGAAGGCTGAATCGGCCAGAAGCCGGTTGTAGACCTCGAAGTATTCGTTGGATGCAAGCGGCTCGATACGGTCCCAGAATCCGTTTCTGTTGAGATCAGCGAATCTGCTGTTGCCGTGGCAGTCTTTTTTCTCCTCAACAGGGATCAACAGATTTCTCTGGCGTATTCCGTCGCCGTTGATATCTTCAAAGGGAGGGCTGGGAATGTAAATTCCATCTCCATTTATGTCTTCGCCTCTATTTGGCAGACCATCACCGTTTCTGTCTTCTCCTTGATCTAGGTGGAAGTTATTGTTGAAATCCTCAAACGGGAGCAAGCAGTAGCTTGTGTCTATTGTGTAATTGCAGACGATAGTCGAAACTCCTGCGGCTTCTTCCCATACAGGATAGATCTTTTTTGAAACATAACCCGAGACTTGCAGGCTGAAATTGACTTCCGTACCATCGGCGACCGGATTGCCATTTACATCCGTAACAATTGCCGCACAAGGAAGAATGAAGGTTCCGTCATTTGGGTTTTTGCCTTTGAGGATATTTGTCCTGATGGTAATATTTTTAGGCGGGCCCGCGAATGTGAATTTTACCGTGTCTGATTTTACAGCAGAGAAATTGCCGGCAACAACCCAGACCTGGCGGTAATAGCTGGGTGTTTTTCCGGACACCAGATAGGTATATGCCGATCCGTCATCACCGGTAACTGCAACCGGAGGATCGAGGTACTCGCCGCCGCTGGGACCGCTTACGATATTGAATGACAGACGGGCATCTTTTACACGGTTGCCAAGTGAGTCAAAGGCGGTTGCCGTAAGTCTCGCACGGTTGCCGTTGATGTTTATGACTTCCGGTGTACCTGCTATAATGATTTTTTTCACGAGATTCGCTTTAAAGTAAAGCGGGTAGGATGCTGTTGTAACTTCTGAGGATGTGCGGGCCTGCACATAAATTACAGCCGTACTTGCGAAATGGGGATTGTTCATGTAGAAGCTGATTCGGCCCTTGCTGTTTGTGGTGAATTTTTTCGCAAAGAGTGTATCCAGTTTACCGATAGTAATGCTGACCTGAACCTCTGCTCCGGTAACGGGTGTTGTTCTGTTGCCTTGCAGGTACGTAACATTTATCAAAGTTGAATCGGTGCTGTCGGCAATACATCTCTGGCCGGCCGCAGTGTCGATCACAATGACATTCGATGAGTAGTTCAGGACCACATAACCGTTTGCTCCGGCAGAGGAGATGCGGATAGTGTCCATGCCGCTGCCTGTTCCATAAATCATGCAGGATGCCTCGCCGCGGTTGTTGGTTACAGAGTCGGCGGATGCGATTACTGTCTTATCGAGCTGCTTTGAGAAATTGACCGGTTCGCCGGCAATCGGATTTCCTGCTGCGTCTATCAGTGACATAGATATTATAGATGTGTCTTTCCCGTTGCTGCTGATGCTTGGCGGTTCAGCGCCCGTTGTGAGTTCAACTCCGGTGAACTCCACAAGGGCACTCTGTTTTTTTGCGGGGTCACTGGAGAGAACAGCGGTTATCTTTGCGGTCATGTTCCTGCGATCGCTTGTCAGAAAGGCCACGGCTTTTCCATCGCTGTCGGTAGTGGCTTTTGCAGTGATCATCCCGGCTGTAGTTGAGAACAAGACTTCGTCTCCTACAATCGGATTGCCGGATCTGTTTTTTACCAGGACTGTAACGGCCGATCTGCTTACCCCGTCGGCTGCAATGGATTCAGGGGAACGAATGGTCATGACCCGGGTGGTTATAAACTGGACAGATGTATCGCCTGATGCGTACCCTTCGGTTTTGTCAAACCCTATCACTTCCAGCCGCATCGTCCCTTCGTAGGAAATAGCCCGGATATAAAAAGAGCATTTTCCGTTGCTGCCGGTTTTGCCGGAAAAGCTGTCTGATGTGTCATTGCCGGCCTCGGTTTTGTAGTAACGTGTAAGGACAATGTTTTTGCCTGAGAGCGGTGTGCCGCTTCCATTTACAAAGGTAGAGGTAAGGACGGCAGAGTCGGTTTCCTGAGTCTGGACAACTGATTTATTCAGCGAAAGACTTATTGAAAGGCTTGAGACATTAATCTGTACTGATGATTCAGTTCCTGCAGACCTGATGTTTACCTGGTCGTAGCCGTTTGAAGTTGCCCTGAATCTGGCCACCGCTCGTCCCTCGTAGTTTGTGACCGAGTCGGCCTTTATCAGCCTGAGGTTTGAACTTGAGCCGTCTTTCAGTGAGAAAAAAACAGGCGTTCTGGAAACCGGGACGTTGGAAGCATTGAGGATTTGTGCTGTGATAATTGAAGTGTCACCGATTGAGATATTGGTCTGGTCTGAAATTATAGAGATTGAGACACCGCTGAAGGCCACTTCTGTTTCATCACTCATTGATTGGTCAGAAACCAGAAATGCTGTTACAAATGCGGTGTCGTTTATATTTGAGCTGATCAGTTTTGCTCTGGCTATTCCTTCTTTGCTGGTAATGCTCTGACCTGAACCACCGCAGTTATCCTCACCGGCAATGATTCCCGAAGTGGATACGAACTGAACGCATTCACCGCTGATTGGGTTGTGGTTCTCATTAAGCACCCGTACAGATATATAGGTAAAGTCCTGTCCATCAGCTTTGATTGCCGGTTTATCGGGAACTGCCTCGATGAGTTTCTGAATCTTGTCGGGTGTATCTGTTACCTCAAAACGGACTGTCTGCTGCACACCTGAGCATCTGACGGTCAGTTCCACTCTTCCGGAGTTCTTATCTGTGAAAAGAAGGGTTGCGCGTCCGTTAATATCGGATGTCAGGGTATCGTCAATCAGTGAGCCCTTGCTGGCTGAAGCTGTGATCTGAAGTCCGGAAAGGGGCCAAAGAGAATCTGCTACACTTGTATCACCAAGTATCCGTACCCTTATGGAAAGAGTGTCGCCCATTTTTACATAAGCGCTCTCAGGGCTGGCAAAAATTGACGGCGTTACTGATGAGTTGTCGCCGGTGTTGACCAGGGGAGAGTTCGGCCCTGAAATGGCAGGGTTACCATTATCGTCACGAATCGTGCAGAAAAGTCCCGGTAATAATACCAGGCCGATAATCCAAAGATGGCGCATTACGTTTCCCACTGAAACAACCCCCTTTTGTCTTTTTTGATTTCCATCATGTGCAATAATTAATCGGGAAGAATGTAGCTCAATTATATGTATATTCATTTGGAAAAATCAATAACTAAAACTATAATAGAACCGTAAAACATGAAGATTAGTTTATTACATCAGCAGAGGAAATTTTAAGATTTGAATATCCGTGGAGCAAAACTGAGAAAAATACCTCTTAAGTCCCCCTTTTATAAAGCAGGATTGAGGCGTAGTGATCTGGTGGTTCAGATAAATGGTTCACAAATCACAGATGAGCTGGATTTCCGTTTTTATGCGGCGGATTCCTTTCTGGAAATCTATGCACTTCGCCAGGGCAGAAGACGCGTTTTTCAGGTAGAGAGAAAAGAGGGAGACTTTCTTGATCTGGACTTTTATGAAAATCCCATCAACAGATGTTGCAACCGCTGTATCTTCTGTTTTATCGATCAGATGCCTCCGGGGCTTCGCAGAGGTCTTTATATTAAAGATGAAGACTTCAAGTATTCATTTTTAAACGGAAATTATGTCACTTTAAGCGGCGCCGGAAAAGAGGATCTGGAGAAACTGGCTACCCTTGGAATTTCGCCGCTTTACGTTTCGGTGCATGCTACAGATACGGATGTACGAAACAGGATGCTGGGGAACAGACGTGCCCCTCCCATACTTGACCAGCTTAAACTGCTTAAAAAGCTGAGGATAGGATTTCACACGCAGATAGTAGTATGCAGGGGTTATAACGATGGCGCGGTTCTAAAAAAGACAGTTCGGGATCTTCTGGCGCTGGGAAATTCCCTGCGCTCTATTGCCGTTGTCCCGGTAGGACTCACACGGTACCGCAAAGTCCCTCTCGCTGGTTTTGATCTCTCTTCAGCTGAGGCTGTTTGCAGGGAGATGCAGCAGATAAGTGATAACCAGGCAGAATCGGATGGCATAAGAAAACTGTTTATTGCCGATGAGTTTTTCATAAAAGCGGGTCTGGCCATACCCGGTGGAGAATATTATGAAGATTATCCTCAGATAGAGAATGGGGTAGGTCTGGTACGGCAGCTGCTTGATGAATGGAAAGGGATTAAGAGATCTGTAAGATCAGGAGTTCTCCTGAAAGAGAAAAGACTCATTCTCTCTTCTGTTTCAGCAGCTCCATTTCTGGAAAAGATCATTAAGGAAGCAGGAACCGAACAGAGCCGATTTTTGAGGCTTGTTCCAGTAGTCAATAAATATATGGGAGAGACGGTTACAGTCGCCGGCTTGTTATCTGCAAAGGATATCATACGAACTGTAAAAGAGGCGGATCCTGACATGGCGTTCCGCACCGTTGTTCTTCCTGGCGTGATGTTCAACTATGCCGGCCATACTCTTGACGGCTATTCTCCGTCAAGGATTTCAAAGTCACTCAGGCGCAAGATCCTGGTAGCCGGGGGGCTTTCTGATATTTTCTGCAAGGGTGGGAAAAATGGAAAATGAATCATCAGGAGAAATCAGGCTGAACCGTTATCTGGCGCAGTGCGGGCTGGGGTCCAGGCGCAAGGCGGATGAACTTATTGCTTCCGGAAATGTTTTTATAAATGGGCAGAAAGTAAGTGGAATGGGGGAACATGTCCGCCCCGGTATAGACAAAGTGGAATACCATGGCAAAGAGGTGAAGCCTCTCAGGAAACTCGAATATTTCGCATTTAATAAACCCAGGGGTCTTATGGTGACAAGGAATGACCCTGAAGGGCGCCCGACGATCTACGATGCATTGAAGCAGAAGGGTAAAGAGGCCGGTCACCTGAATTATGCAGGAAGGCTGGATTTTAACTCTGAGGGACTTCTTCTTCTTACAAATGACGGGGATCTCATACACGCATTGACTCATCCAAGGTTCGGGATCAAAAAAGTGTACCAGGTAAAGGTGAATCGTAAACTTACCTCAGATGAGATTTCGAGGATGAAAGAGGGTATAGAGTCTGAAGGGCAGGTTCTTCATGCCGCAGATGTCCGTCAGGTGGAGATTGAAAGCGGTGGCAGTCAATGCTGGTACCAGGTTGATCTTTTTGAGGGCAAGAACCGGCAGGTTCGCAGGATGTTTGAGGGGCTGGGGGTTCTGGTGAGCAGGCTCAGGAGAGTGCAGTTTGGCACTCTGCGTCTACAGGATCTCCCCGGCGGGGAACTGCGTCAGTTGACGGAGCGTGAGATTGGCGGACTTAAGAATCTTGGCTATAAGGGAAAAAAATGAGTAAATTCATGGCTGCGGTTTTTGATCTTGACGGAACGTTGCTTGATACATTGCAGGATATCGCAGAATCAATGAACCGGGTGCTTTTGACAATGGGCTTTCCGCAGCATCCGGTCCAGAGCTACAAAATGTTTGTCGGTGAGGGCATGAGAGTTCTGGTCCGCAAAACCCTTCCTGAAGAGAGCCGGACCGAAGCCGTTATAGATAAATGCCTTTCTGCCATGAGAGAAACATACGCGTCAAGGTGGGCAAATAAAACCATGCCCTATGATGGAATTGCTGATATGCTTTTATCGCTCAGGAAAATGAATTTTAAACTCGCTGTTCTCTCCAATAAACCGCATGAATTTACAGTTGAATCGGTGATCCATTTCTTTGGTGAAAACATTTTTGATATCATAATCGGCGGTGGAAAATTTCCATCGAAGCCAGATCCTTCCTCGGCCATCTTCATCTCAGAACAGCTGATGGTTTCTGCAGAACAGATCATCTACCTTGGGGATTCGGGAATCGATATGATGACAGCCACAGGTGCTGGAATGTTTGCCGTTGGGGCACTGTGGGGGTTCAGGAGCAGAGAGGAACTGATTGCTGAGGGAGCCGGTCTGCTGATAGAGACACCGCAAGAATTGATAGAGTACCTGCAGCGCGGAGAGTGAAAATCTGCGCGGATCATTTTTAAACGCGAAAAACGCGAAATTGACGTAAGTATCCTTTCTGCAATCCAGTCACGAATCTTATGCCGTTATAGAATGGCGTCAAAGAGTAGAATCATGCTATTTCAAGGGCTTGGGAAAAATGTATCCTTTGTAATGCTTACTCTTACTCTTATTCTTACTCTTAACTTCTGACTTGCAACTTGTGACTTGCAACTTGTGACTTGCAACTTGTGACTTGCAACTTGTGACTTGTGACTTGTGACTTGTGACTTGCAACCTCAATTTCCCCCTTTTATTTCCATCCGGCGGTCCATATAATATATTGAAATATGTAGCGGGTTCAACGTTAATTCTGTATCTGCTACCGTCAGGCAGGTTGCAAACATCTTAAAAGAGGAGTTTTGAGGTGAAAAAGTCATTACAGGTAATTATTGCACTAATAGTTGTCTGGACTCCCATGCAGAACCAGGCTCAGATGACAATTAAGTTCAGGGGCAGTGACGGGTGGGGACTGGCAAGCCGTTATGAGCAGATGTACACTAATTTTTCACTTCAGACATACTATGGAACTGTCACAAAAATTGATACTGTCATACCATCCAGTGACATGGGTTCTGGAATAAGTGTAATACTCAAAACAGCTAACAGTGAAGAACTTGTTCATCTCGGGCCATCCTGGTTTATACTGCATCAGGACATGAATCTTTCAAACGGCAATAAAATCGAGGTTAAGGGCGCAAAGGTTTCCTTCAACGGTAAGACGGTGATAATGGCGGCCGAAGTAGAAAGTAAGGATCGGATTCTTTATCTGAGAGACGAGGACGGGATCCCTTACTGGTGTGCCTGGAGGAAAAAGTAACTTCAGGGTACCTCTAAAAACCTTTTTTTGCTGCGGCTGGATACGAATTATAAGTGTGTTGACGTTGCACTCAATCGACGAATTACAGGGGATTTGCCTCTTTCCCTGTGTCTGGCGCAGCGAATAGTCGCCTGGCCTCGCTTGAAAACTGAATATTTAGAGGTTACCTTTAATCGCCGACCTTGAAGGCGCGCTTTGCCCGGTAGCGGTCCAGTTTTAATCTTAACACAAGAGAATTCCTGTCGGCATTATAGTGATCCTTTTTCTCTTTGGGCAGATCGGATATATTTACACTCTCAAATCCCAGCTTAGTAAACCAGTCTGATGTCTGAGTAGTCAGCACAAATACAGCTTTGAGTTTTGAAACCGCGGCTTTCTCGATCAGAAAAGAAACAATTTTTTTCCCGATACCAAGACTGGTATACATCTCATCTACTGCGATAGCAGCTATTTCAGCCTGCCTGTCAGGGTAGACATGAAGAGCTCCACAGGCATGCACCGTACCGTCCACATCGTAAACAACATAGTCGTTGACTTTTTGCTGAAGGTCGGATGCGCTGCGCTTTATCAGTATCTTCTCATCGATAGCCGGCTGCATGACGGACAGAACCTCCGGAATATCTGAGATAGTCATGGGGCGAATGTGATCGTGCTGGTTTGCGTAGATCATGGTGCCCAGGCCGCGGTTTGAAAAGATCTCTTTGAGAATCATTCCGTCTGCCCGACCGTTTACAATATGCACTCTTCTTACACCGCTTTCGCAGGCACGGCAGGCAAGAGACACCAGTTCCAGTTTCTCTTTGTTGGGAGATTCTGCGTTCACCTTCAGAAATGATTCGGCCTGAGGAAGTGTGAGCTGGGAGATGACGTTGTTGCTGGATACATAGATACCTTCCGGTACAGTGAACCCGTCGGCTCTGATTTCCCCTTTATCGGTCACAAAGAAAAGCTTCGCTGCGTTAAGCTGAACGCTGATTGTAAATGCAAGATCATTTGAGGATAGATTATATGGCTTCCCGCTCAAGCTCCATCCGATGTTGGGGAAAATGGGAATGAGATTATCCTCGAGGACATTTTTAATTATCTCGATCTGAAGTTTTTCGACTATTCCAGAGCTTTGGAAATTGACTCCATCCCTTACTCCGATGCTTCTAGCTCTTACCCAGTTTCCGATTACCGCATGGGCACCGTTTTCAGCTAACATTGTCATAATATTATTGGATACATCAAATGCAGCCATCTTTATAAACGGTATGGCCTCCGGCGGTGAGATGCGGACTCCGCCTGCTGTTTGACAATCGATCTGGTAGGTTTTCAGGACCTCATCTATCCGTGTTCTGGAGCCGGGTACCAGAATAATACGTATCCCCATCCTGTGAAGAAGAACAAGATCCTTGATTAATGCCGGGAAGTAAGGGCTGGAAATCAGGACATCGTCTATTTTGATGACGAATATTTCGTTTTTAAACTGGTCAATGTATCCGAATGCCTGCCGGATAATTTCGACTTGTTCCTTGAGTTTTGAATTGTCCATTGAAAATTTCGCTCCGGAAGTTTGCTTGAAAGATAAAAATAGTATCTGCCCCGGAGGGGGAAGTAGCGGGAGAGGTTAAGCGTTCAGGGTTCAGAGGTTCAGAGATTAAGAGGTTAAGAGGTTCATACTTGGCGAACGCTGAACGTTGAACGCTGAACCTCTGAACGCTTTTTTTCGCTTTTGCTGTAAAAATTTGTGCCATTTGATATAATTATGTAATGCAGGAAAAAAGGAACTTTTTGATGCCGGAGTATTGGCGTGGAATTTTTTGCGGCAGAGAAGCCGTTTTGAAGGTTTACATATTAAAAGAGCTTTCCGGGAAATTCACATTAACCGGCAGAGCTTATCTATCTGGGAAAAGACATGAATAAAAAAATGCTTCTGCTATTATCTGCACTGGTTCTAAACGGGTGCGCACCACACAGAAATGCCAATGTTCTTATCAGCATGATGCCTGATCAGGAGAATTACTTCAAAAACGAGGTCGGGGCTTCTTTAAAGGAACAGGTAAGAGCCGAGCTGAATGCCATTCACTACAGTGATCAGGACAGTATTGAGTTTGAGATGAAGAACAGGGCCGGTAAAGTTTCTCTTGTAAAAGTGCCATTTGACAAGAGTAGATCCCTGCTTAAAAAAGGGCTTTTTAAGCCACTGGACTCATTTCTCAGCCAGGAGGAACTCAAACAGTTTAAAGATGACTACCTGCTTACTTCGCTGGGTACTGTGGGCGCAAAGAGCTGCCTGATACCGCGGAAGTTTGAGACCCGCATAGCAGTTTATTGTAAAAGTAAAGTTGCTGATGCTGTCCTGGTATGGAGAGATTACAAGGATTCCGTTGATCAGGAATTGAAGAAGTATAATGGCTATGGGCTCCCGGCTAACTTTATACTGGAAGCAGATCCCGGAGAGTGGGATTATTTCGATGTGTTTGCGGCCGGATGGATCTGGGCTCACACAACCTACGATGGGAAACATGGACCAAAAATTGCCCATCGGGCAAAGCGCTACTCCGGTACATCACTTCGTCTGGTGGACCGTGTCTTCCAGTTGAAGGGCGATTCAACCGATGTACTTTCCATGAGCGGCAGCAGTGTTGCCGATGCTCTTTTGTGGGAGGCCGCCTACGCGGCTTCGGGGGTTTACAATCCAATGATGTGGGAGGAGCGCTGGGACGGCTCTGGTATCTGGAAAGGATTTGCTGCAGGGGAGGTATTCTATTCCTTTATGACACAGCTTGATTGTTTTTTTCTACACGGAACAGGAAGAGACAACCTGAACGGATATTTCCAGAATCCTGATGATATGGGAGTCGCTGTCATGCCTGCGGGCTGTTCACTTGAACTTGACAGCAAGGGAATGCCGGCACGGGAGGGAAGCAGATCGATAACAACCGGCGGCTGGTGGTGGGGTATACCGTATGATGCTCCCGATCCGAGGCTTTCTTTTAAGGTCGCTATCCATATAACAAGCAATACCACCCAGATTCAGGAGTGCAATCGTTTCGGCATGATCCCTGTGCGCAAAGATGTTTTGAGTGACATGTCAATGCTTTTCGGCGGAGGATGGGTCTCTGAAATCTATAACGTTTCTTTCAAACAGTTGATGAACAATGGTCACACTGTTATACCCGGTAACCCTCATTTCGGTGAGGTGGCGGCACTCTACCTTGATTTGTGGGATGATGTGGTAGTAAACAGAAACTGGTCTGGGGATAAGCAGATTCCACAGATGAATTATATAAAAGAGGTGATCCGGAATGGCTACGCGCCCAAAGCGCTGCAGATTCTCAGGGGCGGTTCCGGTTCGCTTAAATGATAAAGCTCCGGGTGGTTTTAACCCGGGTAAAAACAATTCACTAACTCTGGTATATGGATAAAAATATCGATACTACGCTTGTCAGGCTTCGTTCCGATTACGAGTCTGATTCCGGTAATGTAAAGAAGGCTCTGAATCTGGTGCATTACTACCTTGAGCATGGCAGGCTCAGCCAGGCAGGAGATCTTCTCAGGGATGCGCTGAGCCGCAATCCGCAGGATTTCGATCTGCTTCTGGAATACGGAAATTTCTGTTTCAGGAATGATGAAATTGAAAGTGCGGCCGGTAACTTCAGGCTGCTTACCGGACTGGCTCCCGAAAGGATAGAGGGATGGAACAATCTTGGAATAGTTCTGCATCAGCAGGGCAAAACTGAGGAGGCAAAACAGTGTTTCGACAAAGTGCTCAAGATTGATCCTGATCACTTAGGGGCACTTTTGAATATTGGTAACTTTTATTTCAATGAAAGCAAATTTGAGAAAGCCAGATCCTGTTTTGAGAAAGTTCTCGATAAAAAGCCCGATTTTCCTGATGCCTGGTTTAACCTCGGGAATACTTTAAGCGCGCAGAAAGATTATGCCGGGGCAAAAGCAGCATTTGAAAGTGCTCTGAGGTACAATCCCGAGTTCCCTTCAGCACTTAAAAACCTGGGCTTTGCGTACGAAAAGCTTGGAGAACTCGACAATGCTGAGCAGTGTTATTTAAAGGGAGCAGAGAATAATAAACTGGATTCAGGCATACATGTGAACCTTGGCTCTCTTTATATCCAGCAGGGAAAGTATGATGAAGCCAAGCGTCATTACCTTAAAGCTGTACGTCTTGCCCCTAATAACATAATGGGTTGGACCGGAATCAGGAATCTTTCACTTGTTAAAGGCGATTTGAACACTTTTACCCGTTCGACACTTGCGGTACTTCCCCGTTTTAGCGATGAGGTTCTGGCAAGCAGTATCGAAATTCTCTACGAGCTTCATCAGTTCTCAAGGGCAGAGGCTCTTCTTTTCCAGGCGGATCGGCTGGGGAAACGCGGAGATCTTCTGGATATACAGAGGCTTCTGATTTATCGCCGCAAGGGTGTCAGTCAGGGAAAGGTTCTGGCTATCTACAAGCGATTATCCGGTCTCTCCAAACCCTCAGACAAGATACTTAAGGGTCTGGCACGGTTTTCCCTTGAAAATGGGGCATATAATTCGGCAATCAAGTTTGTTAAAAGAATGGAGAGTCAGGATGAGGCGGCGCAGGGGGTTCTCTGGCGTGCGATGCTTGGTGCCGGAGAGGCAGGGAAGGTAAAGGCGCTTGTTGAGAAGTATATTAAAGAAAATCCTGAATGCTTTGACGGCTGGTTTATTCTTGCCAGAATAGAAGCTGAGAGCGGAGACAGGGCAGATGCGGAAAAACATCTTATAAGAGCGCTGGAGAATGGTTTCACCGGTCTTGAGGAGATAGAGGGTCATGCTGAGCTCAGGGGCATTTTCGAATCGCTGACGCACCTGAAGACTGTCTTTCAGGATTGCCTTGACAAAGCTTAATAAATCAATTATATAGAGTAAAAAGCCCGCAGGGAGGACAAAGTGATGCGCAGAATAGATCGTTTACCGGAGACAATTTTCGGGGTCGAAAACAGTACTGTTGATTCAAACCGGTTTTATTCGATTCTTCTGGATGCTAAAGAGAAAAATGTCAGCGGAAGCATGTGTGAAATCACTGAAAAGCTTCTTCAGGGCGAGAAAGAAAACGCCAAGATCGCTCTTGAGCAGCTGTGGAATCTCAGGAAAAATATCCTGACCGGATCAAACCGCAATCTTGATCAGCTGATCAACTTCTACCAGGAAAAAATAGACATTCTCAGAAATAAAGAGGAAAATCTGAAGAAAATCAGCAAAGATTCAAAAAATCTTCTGGAGGAGAAGCGCAGGAAGGACGAAGAAATAGCAGAGGTTAAACAGCAGATTTCTGAGGGCACAAAGGAACTCAATGAGCTGACTGTCAGGATAGAAAATTTAAAGAGTAAAGAGCAGGAACTGCTGAGTGTCGAGCAGCGGCTTAAACAGGAGATCGATACAAACGAAAACGCAATAATTAACGGTCTCTACGAGATTGTTTTTTCAAGTCAGAATGAGCAGAAAGCCTCTAAAGAGCCGCCAAAAGAGGTAATGCCTGAAGCGGTCCCTCAGGAAAAAGCAGTTGAAGAGGTTAAGGCCGAAAAAGCCGAGACAGAAGATGTTAAGGCTGAAAAGGTTAAGGTAGAGGAAAAAAAAGCGGATCTGCCGCAGGCGGAACCTGAAGTGGTTCGTGAGGTGCTTGAAGAAACCCAAAGTGAGAGCGGTGATGCCGCTGTGGCAGTTTCAGATCTGTCTGCCAGGGAAGTCGAGATATCGCCTTTCCCCAAATCTGTTGTAAAGACCACGCGTGGCAAAATCATTGGCGAATACTACTACGATACAAAAGTTTATAAAAATGAACGCCATTACATTTTCAGCAGTAAATTTTTCTGTGAACAGCTGTTTGTAAATCATAAAGTGCTCAGGAACGGCTTTGAGCAATCGGTCTACTATGAGATGCTTCAGATGATTCAGGATGCCTACAAGAGGATCAGTGAAAACAAACGGCTGCATTTTGAGATCTCTACAAATGAGATCCTTAATGAGAAAACGCTCAAGCACCTCTGGCAGGACATGAAGCTTAAATCTCTTGATGAAGTAGAGAGGTTTATCACCAGGCTGCGTGCTAAAATCGATGTTCTGGGATCCAACTACACAGCCATGCTTCAGGAACAGATGAAACGGTGCATAGGAAGTTGATTGACAGGTCAGTGATCTCTCTGCTTTTTTTTCTGGTTTTTCTGCACGGATTTTCTTTGGCTGCGGATTCAGACAGCTTTTCTGCTCCAGTTTCTGCTTCTATTGTGGAAACCGGCAGCTCTGATCCTGAGCCGGTTTCAAGTGTTAAAAAATTCACAGGCAAAATCAAAGACTTTGGCAAAAATCTGGCCGGTACTACTGAACTGTTAAAAAAAGCAATTCCAGGGGCCGGTGTGTTTCGATGGATAAAAGAGCAGGCGTTCAAAATCGTTTTCCTGATCGTTTCTCTGGTGATCATTTTTATCACTGTCAATTTTTACATGCAGAAAGCTGAAAAGAGCCGTTTCATGACAACGACACGGCTCTCTATAATGGATAAAGAGGTTCAGCGGGCCTGCAGAAATATTGAGTCAAACTTTGCGATGCCCGATTATTCCGTAAAAAAACTCTGTGAAGAGCTGGTGACCGGTGAGGCTTTCCTGGAAGCGCTGTTTCAGAAGGAACTCGGAATGACAATCGAAGAGTTTATTGCACAGGTCAGGATCAACCATGCCAGGATTCTCCTGAATAAAGATCCGGGTGTACCCGCTGTCGAGCTGGCCTCTCTTTGCGGATTTAGAGACGCACAGACGTTCTCTGATGCCTTTTTGCATATCACCGGAACCGGATTTCCGGAATACGCTGCAACGCAGAGTGCCGGGGAGGCACTTTGAGAACTAAAATGAAAGTCCGCCTCTTAATCTTCTCAATGCTCCTGAATCTATCCGGTCCCGATGCTGCCGGGCTTACCCCGGTGAATATTGCCGATACGATGGATCTGCTTTTAAACGGACAGTCAGCCGGAACTCTTCGCAGCTATCTAAGCATTAATAAAGATTCTGCTGAGCTTCGATCGGAACTTGTGACCGAAATGGTTGACCAGAACGGAAATACTCTTGCGGCAAATACTATCAGCGAAAGAAGGCGATTCGGTTTTGATGGAAAACTTGTTGAGGCATTTCAGGAAATAATAAGTCCGGCCGGGAAAAATTTGTGGTCCCTGAGCAGGGATCAGAGCGGATGGGTGCTGGTGGTGAATGCCGGAGGTGTCGAGAATCGCCGGAAGATCGATGAAGTGCATGAGAGTATAAGTTCTACCAGTGAGATTTATAAAGGGATATCAGATTCCTCAATAAAACCTGGAGATATGTGGGTAGATAGTACTTTTGAGCTGGTTTCGGGACAGCATTTCCTTACAAAAACAGTCTGCCGTCAGGTGCCTTCAGAGCAGAATAACAACGGGTGGATTTTTACCAACTGGTGCAGTCTTTACGATCGCGAGGAGAGATGGGAGCTTGATAAAAGCGGAAAAACGGTTCTAAGGGAAGCGTATCCGTTTGTGGCAAGGAAAAAAAATGGTTCAGAAGTCAAATACGGGAATGCGGATCTGTTTGAGGCTTTGAGTATAAAGAAAGAAAAAATCAGGTTTAATGAAAAAATAGCTCTTCATGCCGATTCGATGCCTCTTGACACCTCCGCTATGTCTCTGTACACAAGGGATGGAAAGTATCTCATATTGAAGGAGACTCCGGGGACCTGCGTAAATAGAGAAGTGAAACCCGGCCAGTTCCCTGATTCACTGAAAAGATTTACAATGCCTACTCCTACGATGCAGATTGCCAATAAAAGCATAAAGAGCCTTTCTTCATCTCTGAAGGGAAAGTCAAAGAACAGCTGCGAACTTGTTAAAACAATCAATGATTATGTTTTCAGGAAACTGACTAAGAAGAACACGGCTACTTTTTCAAGTGCCCTTGAGACGCTCAATGCCGGTTTTGGAGACTGCGGAGAGCACGCGGTTCTTCTTGCGGCTCTTTTGCGTGCTGCGGGTGTACCTGCAAGGGTGGTTTTAGGTCTTGTTTATGTGGAATCCAGAAAGGGTTATTATTACCATGCATGGGTGATGGCCCATACCGGAGAGTGGTTATTTGCTGATCCCGCCTTCGGGGTTTTTCCTGCGGCCAGGGAGAGAATTCCGTTGATAATCGATGATACCGGTGAGGGCGCGGTGCAACTGACCAGAATTCTGGGCCGGTTGAAAGTTGAGCATCTCAGCAGGTAGGTCTTCAAAACCGCTTGCTCCAGGGCCGGCTTATAAGGTATTTTTAACCTGAAAGTCGCAGTTGGGGAGAATAAAAAACCGTAATATGTTGAGATGATAAGGCTTGAAGGCATCGCAGGTCTTATCGACAAGGTGATAAGATCAAGATGCCTGAAAGCCTTAGCGCTTAACAGATTACGGTTTTTTGTCTCATCCAACTGCGATTTTCAGGTTTTATAGCTTGACAGCAAAATTTCGGAGTGTAGCGCAGCCTGGTAGCGCACTTGGTTCGGGACCAAGGAGTCGGAGGTTCAAATCCTCTCACTCCGATTAAAAATAAGAAGCCGTAAATCTCAATAAAAACAAGGGTTTACGGTTTTTTTATTTATAGAATGTAAATATTCCCGATCAGGCACGAAGTGACAAAATACCCCAAAAAGTGCCATTTTATGACACAAAAGCCCCGCAAATGTCACGCAAGGAAATTATCCTGAATTTTCCATCAGGCTGCACATTTAAGAAGAAAACTTAAACGATAAATCCTATCCTGCCAAATCACCCCTTTTTCTGGTATTAAAGGAGAGCTTTCATCTATTTTTATCAGATGGATGATGACAGACGGTTCTGAAAGCTTGTCGCGATCTTCAGGACTCACTCAAACCCCATTAAAATTCAGAGAACAGATGGACTCCAGTCAGCCATTAAAGCTATCCGGTTTTTCTTTCAAACAGATTGAAAACTATATCCGGCAATCGCCGGCATTGATCATACCACTGGGAAGCCTTGAGCCTTATGGGGAAGAGATCCCATCCGGGGTGTCTTCTTTCTGTTGTGAATCAATTGCATCTGCCCTCGCCTGCAGACTTCAGGTTCTTCTGGCGCCGATTTTTCATTATGGCTGTTCAACACCTTTCAAGGCCTTTGGGGGCTGCTCGGGGGTGAAATCACCAGCATTGGTTAATTCACTTCTGGATATCTCGGGGGCGTTTCTTTTCCATGGATTTAAAAAGCAGATCATGATCGACCTGTCCTTTGATAACAAAGACGCTCTGGGAAATTTCCTGAAAAGAATAAATTCCAAAGAGTTAACAGTCAGAGTTTTCTCACTGCATTCAGATGAACGGGTCAGGTCGTTTTTAAAGACAGATTCTATCCGGCTTGAATCGGCAGTACTCTCTTTGGCGGCCTATTTGAAGTACCCCGGCCTGCCGTCGGTCCCATCCTCCGATCTCCATATCAAAGAAGACCAGGGTGCGATCAGGAGATGGATGAAGACAGGAAAAGATCCCCAGAAGCTGCGCAGGATGTTTCCAGGGGGGATAGTTTCAGAAAATGCCGGTAAATACAGCCCGGGTTTGGGGGCTGAGTTATTTGGATATATTTTAAGGGTTCTGGAGCAGGACTTCATTCAATTTATAAAGCCGGAACATGCTACTTAAACATATCGTAGAACAAACGTTTCCTAACGGCCTGAAGGTCATTTGCCTGAGGAAAACAGGATCCCCTGTTGTTTCTGTCCAGCTTTGGTATAAAACCGGCAGCTTTTATGAAAAAGATGGAATCAGGGGTATTTCCCATTTCCTTGAGCACATGATGTTCCGTGGGTCTTCAAAGTTTGGTCCTGAAGAGCACGCGCAACGTATCAATGATGTCGGCGGACACTGTAATGCCTTTACTACCGAAGATGTTACAGTGTGCATGAACAGTGTGCCCAGAGATTTTCTGGAGATGGTTCTTGAGATGGAAGCCGACAGGATGGATGGTCTTGTGCTTGACCCTAAGACCTTTGAAACCGAGCGCAGTGTGATTATAGAAGAGTATCATACTTACATGAATAACCCGGTTGCAAAGTCTTTTCTTGAGTTCCGATACGAGTTTTTCCGGAATCATCCATACGCGACAGGACCACTGGGTAAATTAGAGGACCTCAAGAGTTTAACTGTTGATGATTGCAGGTCTTTTTACAGGAGATGGTATTCTCCTGATAATGCTGTGCTTGTGATAGTAGGTGATTTTGATCAGGAGTCAATTTTTGAGAAGGTTGGGAAATTCTTCTCGGAAAAAAAGCCCGGCGGCCCTCAAAAGAGCGGCCCGGATGAAGCTCCAGTTGCCCTGACCAATGCTCCCTGGATGAGACGGCAGGTGGAATTTGATGTTCCCATGCTGATCCTGGGTTATCCCGCTCCCTCTTCATCGCATGAGGATGCTGTGGCTTTAGAGATTCTTCAACTTGTGATCTCAGGGGGCGAGAGCAGCCGGCTTCACAGAGAGGTTGTCAGGAAAGAATCCGTAGCGGTGATGGCCGGAGGAATCAATCATATGTTAAAGAGAGCCGGCATGTCGATGTTCTTTGCCGCATTTACACCCGATATCAATCCTCTCAAGGTGGAGAAATCACTTCAGGCTCAGATCCACAGGATAAAAACCAGCGGAATAACCGCCCAGGAGATGGAAAAGGTCAGGAACGCAACTCTTACAAGCAGGACTTTTGAGCTTTACTCGGCTGAAAATATCTGTCAGAGATTAGGGTTCAGCGAATGTATAGAAGGGGATTACCGCCTGTGGGTCGAAAGGCTTGAGCTCCTTAAAAAACTGGAAATGGACAAGCTCGTTGATGTGGCACGTCGGTACTGGGATGATACAAAGAAAAGGGTTCTTTACCTGAAGCCCAGGAGAACAAATCCGCTTCTTTACCTGGGAGGAATTTTCAGGAGGCTTTTCCGGAGCCGGAAGGGTGAGCAGAGTTGACACAAATGGATTTCCACTTTCAGTTCCCATATACAGATGAATTTCTGCTTCAGTCAGGGCTAAGGGTAATACTGGTGCCAGATAAGGAGCAGAACGGTATTGTTGCCGTTCTTCAGCTTCCAGCAGGAAAGTTTTCAGATCCGCCTCTTTATGAAGGCACTTCAGAAATCTGCCTTGAACTCATGCAGAAGGGTTCCGGGAATCTCTCTTCAGAGGAGTTTTCCGAAAAACTCGAATACACAGGAGCAAGTCTTTTCTCTGATGCAGGGGAAGAGCATACAATTCTGGGGATCAGGATGCTTTCAAGTTACATGGATGAGCTCTTTGCGGTTTTCTGGGACATGGTGTACAGGCCGAAGATGGATGAGAAGGAATTTCGTCGTATTCAGCAGGAGATGATTACCTCTGTGCGTGCCGAATCCTCCGACCCGGGTATCCTTTCAAACCACCACTTCTATAATGCTTTGGTGGGCAGGCAACATCCGGCAGGAAGATACCATACGCTCGATTCTTTAAAAAGAATCTCTTTATCAGATGTTAATAAGTTTTACAAAGATCATTTTTTACCGGCGAACAGTATCCTGGCTATAGCCGGAAATTTTGATCCGGATATTTTTAAAAGTAGATGGCTCTCTTTGCTGGAAATGTGGAAACCGGAATCTGAATTCCTGAACGGCTTCGCTCCGGCGGTAAACGAGTTTAAAAGTGAGTTGCGGCTTGTAAATAAGCCCGACCTCACTCAGGCGACTATCGTGATGGGGCACTGTGCCCCCGGAGAACTCTACCAGCAGAGAAATGAACTGGCGCTTGCCAATTATATTCTGGGTGCCGGCAACTTTTCATCGAGACTAATGACCAGAATCCGTTCCATGGGCGGCAAAACATACGGTATCTCTTCACAGGTGGTATCTGCCCGCTATTTCGGGGCATTCCATATCTCCACTACAACCCAGACTCCCAGAGTTGCCGAAATGCTTAAGTCAATAGATGAAATATTAACTGAATTCTGTGCCGAGGGCATAAAGGAAGAGGAACTTGAAAAAGCCAGAAGGTTTGCAATAGGAAATATGGCTTTCCAGCTTGAGGGTATTAACAGCATAGCCGAGAAACTTCTATGGCTTCGTTTTTATGGCCGGCCCAATTCCTACATTGAAAAATTTGATGTGCTTATAAATAAAATGACAGTCGAGGACATCAATAAGGCAATCAGAGCCTGCTTTTCACCTCAGAAAATGATTACCGTTGTTGTGGGCCGCAAAAATGAGATCCTTCCTCAGCTTAAGTCTTCTGATGTGCTCAATTTTCACTTCAGAGAGAAAATAATCTGATAACCATCGCAAAGCGTATCGGATGCAGTAACAATAGCTGCCTTACCAGTGCGGCTGGTTCCCGGCACTCTCCCCTGTGACATCCGGAGCATCCATTATTGTAATAAATGCCCCGGGGTCTTTCTCCTTTACGAGGGCTTTCAAAGACGGAATGCTGGATCTATTGACAACTGAGTAAAGTACGGGGTTCTCTGCTCCATGGAATCCGCCTTTGCCGTAAAGTAATGTAACCTGCCACTTGTTTTTGGTTGTAATCTCCTCGAGCAACTCCCTCCAGTTTGCAGAGATAATCATTGCTGCCCGTCTTGAGGATATCCCGTGAAAGATTGTGTCCGTCACTTTGGCGGAAACTACAATGTAAACGAGTGTATAGAGCACATTCTCCAGAGGAAACAGAAAAAGGGATGCAGTTAAAACCGTCACGTTTATGATAAGACTTCCTGCTCCGAGAGTTATTCCGAAAAGTTTGTGCAGCATTACAGAGATTATCTCCGAACCCCCCGCTGTGCCATAGGACCTGAGCATAATTGCAATGCCGGTACCGGAAATACCACCGGCAATCATTGCACCTAAAAGCTTATCATTTATTGGTAAACTGATTTCAGGAATAAACAGCATCGCTGAATAGATCGCCATTCCCCAGGCGGTGTAGGAAATAAATCTCAACCCGACAAGCTTTAAACCCAGGATAAAAACTGGAACATTTACCAGGAAATAAAGCAGTCCTAAGGGAAGTACCTGCCACCTGCTATAGATCAAAAGTGATAACCCGGTCACTCCGCTTGATAGAAAGCCAAAGGGAATCAGTATCGTTTTTACCGATATTGCACAAAGAAGGCTGCCCAGTGCCAGAAGCAGAGTATTATAAAGGAATGTTTTAATCTTTTTTGTCACAGAAGGCTCCGAATCTTGATTGTAAAATCGAACAGTTCAAATCTTCGCATTGCTTCCGATCCACTCGGCCTTGAGCGGTATATTTAGAGACACTCAGGAAATGATTGCTTTTTCAGGTTCACCGGTTTAGTTGCAGAGTTTCCCCTCAATATACCACTCTCCTTCCCGTCCCCCGCATTTCCAACTTCCGGCAAGCAGAATGTTTTTTCCGGAGATCCATTTTCTGAAGATCACTCTGTTGTCATCCTCGGTGCACACTGCACCAGTGAAATACAGCCCGTCTTCAGAGACAAGAAAATAGCATTCTTCATCACCCTGTTCATATTTGACAGTCAGTTTAGCTGATCTTGGCCCCAGGAGAAGATTGGGAATGTGGCAGTAAGATCTCTTTCCGTTAAAGGTCATATAGAAAGATCTTTTCACTTCGACCCGTGTGTCTGTATTTGTAACTGGTTGTGTTACCATATTCTAAGATCCAAGTAAACTGGAAAATGTGTCAGGTCTTGTATTTTAGCGGAGTCGATCAGGTGTTTCAAATGAAAATGATCCTCTTCGACCCCGCTGTGTTCTGCCTTTATTCATTGTTTTTAGATGGAAGCAAACTTTTTGCCTTTTTTCCCTTTAATTTTACCTCCAGTATTCAGGAGAAGATATGCCATGAAATTTTCCTCAAAAGTGCGTATCGGACCGCTGTCTCTTGAATATCTCCTGGACATTGCCCGCCTTCTCCGGTGGTTATAAAACCGGTATAACTGAAGTGGATCATCATCTTTGTGGCTCAGATAAAGAGTCTTTTCCCCCAGTATCTGTGCCACTTCGCTCCTGTTGATACAGGGCTTTCCAGATTTGGACATATTTTCCTTTACCACGCAAAGTTCCTCGTAGGTAAGTCCAAACAGGAATTCCTCAAGAGCCGATGACTCATCGGGAAACTCAGTCGCATTGTAAATATAATCCAGACAGACATCATCGGCATTTTTGCAAAGGCTGATGTATTCATGAGTTCCGGATAGTGACCCATAGACTGGAATTGAATTCCGTCTGATCATCCACATGTTGCGAAGCTCGGGACTGAACGCTATCGACTCGGCAGATATCCGGCCCTCCCATATCTGTGCCAGTGCCGCAGCGGCATGGGTTTTTGCGTTGCCTCGCAACGGACCGCTCAGAAGATCAAGGAGAACATCTTCTGTCATAATCGAAAGCATACGGTTCATGATAAATGGAAAAGAATCCAGTTCAGCATCGTGCACATCAAGTATTCTTGTAATCTCCTTTAACATGTACAGAAGGTTTATTTTACCAATTTCATAGCTTCTTGTCAGAATCGCTCTGGTCGGCATCACAAAGATGTTCTCGTCAGAATATCTTTCAGATAATACTGAAACAAGCGTCTCGAGATTCCGTTCTGATCCCCCTATACGGTTTGAATGGAGGATAGAGGGATAAAGTGAGAGCGCAATGGCCTGATACTCAAGGGCCGTCAAATTCTGATTCAGTTTCTGCTGCAGATCATTCTTGCCGGCAGCAAATAAACGGTTTGTCATTGCGTTGATCAAATTTTTTTCCTGGATTGACCAGATTTCCTGCTTTGTCATGGCCACCCCCCTTCTGTAAATGCCCCTCAAGCTACAGGCGCAAAGCTGCTGATTTTCCCTGTTTTATCACTGATTATCAGATGCTGAATGTTCGCATGGATTGCCAGCTCACCGCTCAGTTCATTCTGATACCAGTCACCAAAAAATAGTACATCTTTATCGCTTATAAAACACCTTAAAGCGATTATGTATTCAAGAAAACTTGATGATATCTTTCCACGAAAAGAAAAACCATTGTCTTCTGACAACAATTTACCAGTGCATTCCGGGTGATTCTCATGCTTCAGGAGAAGGTCAATATACCGTGTCCCGGCTTTATTGATTGTTACATCACAAAATTTACGCATCCCGTTCTCTTTTATCCAGATAGCCTTTTTTACCTGGAGTGCCTGAATCCTCTTTTCCATTTGAACTCTCCTGTTTAGTAAATGGCCTCAAGCAGAGGACAAGTATGCAAGCAGTGTGCCAGAAACGGCAACCCTGAAAGCTCTCAATGGAGTGTCAAAACGAGGGTTGAGGCGAGAATAGAATTAAGAAATGTTAAATGTGACCGCGTTGCATAAACAAATGTTGATTAATCCTGGGGGCCGGCATTGTCGATAGCTGCGCGGTTGTATTTTAATCTTCTGCTCAGTGCCTGCGGGGTAATGCCAAGGAGCCTTGAGGCGGCATTCTGGTTGCCGTTAGTGCGGTTGAGCGCTTCGGTTATCAGGGCCTGCACCGCCTGACGAATGGTGGGAAGTGCCGGTTCAAAATGTAAGGATAACTCAGCGGTCTGGTCGGGTGTTGATAAAGGCTGGGGGCAATCCCCGTCACAATCCATTCGTTTACGGAAAACTTCCCAGGAAAGTGTGCTGTTTTTCTGAACGCTTACGGCGTCAAATACCATCGACTTCAGTTCACGAATATTTCCCGGGAAATCATATCTTTTTAGAAATTCAGTAAACCCGGCAGGCACAGCCGGTAACTCTTTTTTCAGGATCTGACAAGCTTCGGAAAGAAAAAATTCAAAGAGAACAGAAATGTCATCTTTACGGTCTCTCAGTGGAGGTATTGCGATATGGTGGGTTCTTAATCTGTGAAACAGATCACTGCGGAACTGCCCCCCGTTTTTCAGTTCGTCAATTGTCTTGTTTGTGGCAACTATGATCCTGACATCTGCTAACTTTGAAACATCAGAACCAAGCGGCAGATAGTCTCTGTTTTGAATTACACGAAGGAGTTTCACCTGTGAGGCATTGCAAAGATCGCCGATCTCATCAAGGAAAAGTGTCCCACCGGCAGCCTGTTCGATTAACCCCTGTCTTGGCCGGTCGGCTCCTGTAAAAGCTCCTTTTACATGGCCAAAGAGAGTGTCTGAGAATGTGTTCTCATCAATGCCCGCAACATTAACTGTGGCAAACTGTCCCTTCCTTTCGCTCAGTTTATGAATTACCTGAGCAAAAAGGTCTTTCCCGACACCGGTCTCACCGGTTATAAGAACCGGAAACGGAGTGACAGATATAGCCTCAACATATTGAAAAAGAGAATGCATCCTGCTGTTTTTTGTTACTATGTGTTCAAATGCCCCGGGTCTCTTTAGTTGACTTCCCAAAAGATAGCCTTTCAGGGCTTCGTTCTCTCCATGAAGCTCCCGCTGGGCGATAGCGTTTTTAAGCACAGTGAGCATCCTGCTCTCATCGAATGGCTTTACAAGGTAGTCAGCTGCACCTTTCTTGATGCAATCAACCGCGACTTCCGCCTGATTAATCGCAGAGATCATGATCACGGGCGTCTCAGGACTCTGTTCCATTATTAAACCAAGCAGTTCAGTTCCGGAGATGTCCGGAAGGTTGATGTCTAAGATAATGACCGAGAATTCCTGAGTGGAAATGTACTCCCTGGCTTTAGCACCGGTTAAACAAGTAAGTACATTCGTTATACCATTGGATCGCAGAGATAAGCCGATAGAAAAGAGGAACTGCTCTTCATCATCTATAATAAAAACCGGTTTTGAAGGAAACTTGCTCATTTCATTGTCTTTCTGAAATCAGTGGCAAAATCAGTTCCGCTGTTGTGCCGGAATCAGGTGCGGAATGTAAAAGAATTTTTCCGCCATGGCGTACAGCAATGTCGTTGGATATCGATAGTCCCAGACCGGTGTTGCCACAGCTTCTTTTTGTAGAAAAGAACGGATCCATAACAAATGGGATATCTCGGGGATTGATGCCCGTTCCCTCATCAACAACCGTCACCTTCACCAGACCTTCATCGGGCAGCGATGATATGCTGACTGATATTTTGTCTTCGCGGGACAATAGCGCCTGGCATGAATTCATAAGGAAATTAATGATAATCTGCTGAATCTGAACTGAATCTCCCCTTGTAAGAGGGTTGCAGGGGTCAAGACTCAATTCAAAATCAGCGGTAGTTGTATCGATGCTGTTCCGCGAAAACTCGACAGCCTTGGTGACCGCTTCATTGATACTGAAGAGCTCGTCTGACCTCGGAGTGTTTTTTGCAAAACTCTGAAGACGGGAACTGATATTTTTGATCCGGTCACTGCCTTCCAGAATTCCTGCCAGCAGTTTTCTTATCTCTGCACGGGCTTCACTGTAGGGGAGACCTGCAACAGAGAAGTTCCCGTTTTCACGGTAATATGAGTCAAGTACCGGGAGCACGTTTTCCCAGGCTTTAGATAGAATACCGGCATTCAGGGCGATAAAATTATTTGGATTTCCAATCTCATGAATTATGCCCGTGCTGAGGGCTCCAATCGATGAGAGCTTGTCTGCATGAAGCAGCCGCTCACGGCTGCTGCGCAATTCATCCTCGGCACATTTCTGCTTGATCAACCGTTCTATTTCCCTGGCAGCTGCCTCTAAGAGCTCTTTTTCCTCACTCAACAGGCACATCTCTTTTGTACTGTCTGAGGAGGAATAGTACCCTACCTCAAGAAAACCCGAATCATTATTAATAGAAAGTGGAATTTTAATCAGATAAGAAGAATTGGTAAAGTTTGATGTGTAAACATCAAGGTTGCCAAACACAATGCGTGCGTAACATGCCTCCGGCCACTGAAGGGAAGGGGGGATGGCGTTTATTACCCGCCTCAGCAGCACTTCAAGAGTTGATTCTGCCGAATGCCGGATACTCAGTATGTTATAGAGACAATTGAGCTCTTTTATTCTCTCCTGGAGATCGCTTAATAAGCGCTGCTGTTCATGTTGAGCATTAATCCTGTCTGAAATATCAATAAAAGATATCATCATGCAGACCGGCTCGTCATTTTTCCCGGTCAGAAGCGTGGCTGAGGCCTGAACCGGAAATCTGGAACCGCCTTTACGAAATGCAACCATCTCGCCTATCCATCCACCTTTGTCCTGAAGCTTTCTTTTGATGTTTGTGTTTGTGTCGCCAAAGTGGCAGAATCTGGCTACAGGCTCACCAAGAACATCATTTCTGTTCTCATACTCCCAGATACTCAGAAAAGCGTTATTTACATAAGAAATTCTGTCATTTAGATCTACAAACGCAATAGGAGAAATGGAAGAGGAGATCGCCGCTCCGGCAATCCAGGATTCCTCTACAGGCAAATCAGTTCCCGGTGCTGTTTGTGTGGTTTCGATAATATTCATTTGATTCTGCTTTCAGAATAAATAATTCGATACTGCAGCGATTTAATTGGATTTTGAAGGTCATCTGTGGTTCGGTTCTCCGCAGACTGTATGCGAATTGATCCCAGGCATCAATATTTGCCTCTTTAATTATGATCTCCGGGAACTCTTCATGAATTTTCTCTCTGCATCTTGATAATGCTGCTTTGAACTCAGGGGAGTCCTTACATCTCTCTTTGCCGCTGCTCTGGATACTTACACCGATATATCCTTCAATGGAGCCGGATAAATTGAAAGCAGTCTGGGCGTTCTCAAAACCTGGTACCTTAAATTCTTCCAGCTCAGATTGGAGTATCCTGAAAAAGGAACCTGCAAACAGGCTGATTTCTCTTATCCGCGCTCTTTTTATCATCAATCACCGGGAATTTTTGGAATCAACATATATTGATGCAAGTCTCGGGAATCTACCTAAAGATAGATCCTTTGAGATATAAAGATCAACATATGTTGATAACAGGTTCAGGGTTGTTCCACAGAAATGATTTTGAATT
>JAAYYB010000412.1 GCA_012515615.1 Fibrobacter sp. | reverse complement strand
GATAGGTGCGTCAGGCTAAGGCGCAATGGTCAGATGGGTGAAAATCCCATACGTATGGTAGTAGCGATACGGTACGGAAGCGAGTCCTTGGGCTGATACTGGCGACAGTATCGGTTAAGCGTAGGACAGCGGACTGCAGGCCGTAACGAAAGTGAATCTGTTGAGCTTCGAAAACACACGCAGGTGCCGACCGATTCTAACGAAGGGAAGGCACAAGCCTCGCCGGCGCTACGCAAGCCGGACTGAGAGACCTGCCGGAGTCGAAGGGAATGGCATGCAGTCAAATGGATCATTGTCGCAACCTGAGAGGTCTCATTGATTCCTCCAATTAACGTGGAAAGGGGGTAGTTGAAAGCAAGGGAAACCAGAGCAAAGACAAAGATCAATGAGAAGTCGGAGACAGTCATAGTATCGGTGAAGAAGGGTAATGCCTTTGGAGAGAAGGACTGTCAGATAATGAATTTCCAAAGAAAGGAACTACATGAGTGGGCCCAGAACCACAGAAAGTGTATCACCGAAACTTCAGCGGATAGCAGAATTAGCGCAAAGCGACCATAGTCTTAGATTTACGTCATTAGCGCATCTGTTAACGACAGGATTCCTGAAGCACAACCTGAAGAAGTTGAACAGGAAAGCGGTATCTGGCATTGACAAAGTAACGCTCGAGGAGTACTGGCAGGCAGCAGATTCCAGAGTCCAGGACTTACACGATCGTCTGAAGTCAGGCAGATACAGGGCACAGCCCGTTAAAAGGGTGTACATACCTAAAGCGAACGGTAAACTGCGTCCTTTGGGAATACCTACAGTAGAAGACAGAATAGTGCAACGGGCCGTAGCGGAAATAATCGGAACCATATATGAACCATATTTTTGCGAGTTCAGCCATGGATTCCGGCCGAAGCGGTCCTGCCACGGTGCATTAGAGGAGCTAAGACAAATCATAGACAAGGAACCTGTGAGCGTTCTGGTAGATGCAGATATCAAAGCCTACTTCGATACAGTAAACCATCAATGGCTTCTGAAATTCCTGTCACACCGAATCGCAGACAAGACGATTCTACGGCTTGTCGCCAAATGGTTGCGGTCAGGGATAATGGAGAATGGTGTTGTCTGCAGAAACGAAGAAGGAACACCACAGGGAGGCCCGATTTCCCCACTGCTGGCAAACATCTACCTGCATTATGTACTGGATCTATGGTTTGTAAAAAGATTCAGTAAGAATGTAAGAGGAGTATGCAAGATGGTGAGATATGCAGATGATTTTGTTGTGTGCTTCCAATACCGCTATGAAGCAGTACGATTCCTTAAGGAGCTTCGGGAGCGGTTCAGAGAATTCAATCTTGAATTATCTGAGGAGAAGACAAGAATCATTGAATTCGGAAAGCGGACCAGAAATAACGGTTCAATAGGGGCTCAAAGCGAATCGAGGACCTTCAATTTTCTCGGATTTACGCATTACATGCGGAAGATAGGAAAACGGGGTTATCGAACTGCCAGAAAGCCCAGCCGTAAAAGTCGCGATAAATTTCTTCGCAGTATCAAAGAGTTTGTGGCTGAAAATCGAGACATGAGTGTCTGGTGGCAAGCGTACAGACTCAAACCGAAGTTAAAGGGGTATTATAACTACTTTGGGCTTCGGTACTGCAAACATGCTCTGAGGAATGTCAAATGGCATACGGAAAGAATATGGGTGCGTGAACTGCGAAAAAGGAGTCAAAGACATAAACTGCAATGGTCAAGGATGCGGAAGTATCCATGGTTCAATATTCTACCTGAACCAACTTTGCGATAACTGCAAATGCATTATCGGGAGCCGTATGCCTTAATAGGGCACGTACGGTTCTGAGAGGGGGACGGCCAGTAATGGCCGTTTCTACCTCACCCG
>JAAYYB010000031.1 GCA_012515615.1 Fibrobacter sp. | reverse complement strand
ATAGATTGATTCCTCCCTTGAGGATTATCGGAACCCCCACATAATCAATCAGAGATGAGGTTGAAAGCTCATGTTCAAACGGGCTGTCCTGAAAATAAACGATGGCTTTTTTTGTAGACTGCCCGAGTTTAAGGTACAGTAACCCGCTGCTCACTGCAGCAAACCTTCCGGCATAAAAATCGACATTCACTCCAAATGACGGGGATTTTCGCCTGATTATGCCATCTGTCGGGCTGAAGTAACGCTCCATCAGTTTATCAGCTTCGATATCAGAATAGGAACCTCCGGCAGACACACCTGCTGCAAGGTGATAATTTGAGATCTTCTCTTCTGCATATGAGGAAAATAGAACTGCTGTTGATAACAGTAACGTGGTAATAAGTCTCATATTGCACCTCCGCAGAGAAGTGTAAAGCTGCCAGCGCGCTTGCCAGTAAAGACAAGTACCAGTTTACCTTTACCCCTGTTCCCGAGCATCTTTGCTAAAGGAATTGTTAAAGTGGAACCGGAAGTTCTGAATCTGGAAAGTTCAAGAGAAAGCAGCAGTTTTCCATTCAGGTCATAAATTTTCAGAGTCTGATACTTATCGGCAGAAGATATTTGAAGCACCCCGTTGCGGTAAAGCACAAAAGGCTTTACTGACTGCGTTGCTCTATTTTTTACAGGAGTTTTAGGAGCGAAGATCTCTTCATCACTTAAAAATGCGACATTTCTGGAACTGCTCTCTACAATGCTGTTTTTTGTAGCCTGGAAAAAGGTGGCCTTTGTCAGGATCCCGAAAGTACCGCCCGGATATTCCTCTTCTGTTTCTGCTATATGATTCTTGTCACCGGCCCACAACTTCGCAAGTGCAGAATCAGCATGAAATGAATAAACAATCGGTTTGATTTCAATGGTAGAAGTCTGTTTCCCAGCCTCATCAAATCCGGTCAGGTAAAAAACAGTATCCCATGATGCAGATACTCTGCCTGTAAATTTCAACGGGGTTGACCATATATTCTGAGACAGTTGAAAGTCATAGTTCTGCTCTGCTGATTTTATCCTCAAACGGACAACAGCAGGGCTGAATGAAGGAAAGAGAAAACCATTCCACAGGTAGAGATTTGATGCAGGGAAAGTACTGCCGATATTGACTCCGTGCCACTGTGCACTAGCGGCACCAACAGTTATACCGTCTAATATGGTACCGAGTTCCTCACTCATATCTTTCTGGCTTCCATAATGTATACCGCCGGCAGAGACCAGTAAAATGTGACGCAATTTACCTGAACCGGCTTTTTTTAACAGTGAACTTGCTTTCTGTAAAGCAGAAATCAGATCATTCCTTGACTGTTCAAAAGAGGAACTGTTGCCTTCGTCTGGTATCCAGAGCGGGTCTGATTCGGGCGTGGTTCCGGAATATTTTTTGTATATCTCCTCTTCGTTAACCGAATCTAAATACTTCATTATGCTTGAATCCTCCGCAAGACTTATCGCTTTTGAGCTGTATGCAGTACCATTCTGTCCCTCTATTACATGAATCAACCCGCAGGGATTTCCAAGTTTCCTGAGGTTAACCATGGTGTTCTTTAGTAACCTGGCCTGTCCGATGAACGATAATGCCTCAGAGGACAATTCCTTTATCCCATTATTGTAATACACCAATTGATTCAGAGAAGACATGTTCCAGCGCCATATAAACACAGTCGAAACCGGCTTCGAAAGCCTGGAAATGAGTGAATCAGTAACAGAAGTATTTACAGACAAATAGTTGCCCCTGTAAGGCCTGTTTGTAAATTCTGTAAGGTTTATTGCGGACTTCGATGATATATTAAGCTGCAGGCTTAGAAAAGGCTGAAATGGAATCGTATTCTGGCTGGTATCGCTAAGAACCATGTTAGATTGACCATACTGCAATTTACACTGCCGGTTTTTGTTATCAGCAAAAACTGTTACTTTCATGTAATCAGGATTTTTTCCATAAACTGAATGAAGTAATACCGGTATTACATAAGTATTCAAAGCCACGCCGTTGGACCTCAGAAGGTATCTGATCCTTATATGTTTCTTTTCTCCTAAGGATACCCGACACAGGGTAAGTTCATAACTTGTATTTGTATGCTGCTGGAGCAGAGCGATTCTTGAATCGAGCGACTGCTGCAGTTTGATACTATCAGGAAAACTCGCATCGTAAACATACCTGGTCTCATACAGCCCGGCTCTGTACAAAGTATCACCTTTCCATGTATGCAAGCCTGTGACAACAGCCTCCCGGGGCACTGGAATTGAGCCTCTGAACAGATAATCACCTGTCATGTCTGCCACATTCATTCTGGTCACATCGCTGCTTATCCAGGCATCTTCAGTCACGTCAAGATATGTTCCTCTCGGAACGATGCTTATTTCTGACCTGTCCAGATCTGAATAACCAAGTAATACCTGGGAATAACGCAGAGTGGTATCATTATGGCTGGATGTCGCCCTGTAACCATAAAAATCGATTGCTCCGTGTGACATCGATATGACGGCCAGAATACTTATGGCAACTGAATACCTCATAAGACCTCCTCTTTTCTGGTGAGCCCTGATTCTGAACATATTCTTTCCACTATCCCCATTCTTCATTGATATGTCAACATGTTACATAATTTCAATTTAATTCCTGCAATTAAACTGTTCGCATTTTTCCGTTCTAATTTTTAGAGCAGTTACCGTTCAGGTTTCCATTTTTTTCAACTCGCGCAGAGACAGGTAAAGCAGAAGAAATTTATGTCTGATTTGACATTCTAAACGTCATCTCATGGATTTATATTATATGAGTATCCGCTGATACAATGTAAAATCATTTCACAGAATACAAATTGCCAGTATGATGAGATGAAAAAGAGCAATACCGATTAACAAAGGAAACCAATGCTTACAAATACTATCGGTTCCATTCTTCTTCTACTTAACCTCAGTCTCACCGGTCAGCAGCAATCTGCAGGAGCGCTCATTGAAGAGCCGGAAGAATCCGCTATAGATATAGAAATCGATGCTGAGGGGGCCCCTGATTCATCAATTTCTGATGAAGATTCCCTCCCTGCAATCGATAAAATGCCTCAACAGATATCATTCATAAAGGCAGAGTACCCTGATGATCTGGTCAAAAAGGGTGTAGAAGGGACCGTTATACTGGAACTGCTTGTAAATGAAAACGGGGACGTTGACAGTGTCAGTGTCGTGCGGGGATTGGAACCGCGGCTTGATAAAAGCGCGGCATCCGCCTCAAAACAGTTTAAATTCACCCCGGCCGTTGCAGAAGGAGAGCCTGTAGCAGTACTGCTTCAATACGAGTACCGCTTCAGTCTTGATGATGCAGTAGACTCAATTCCTCAAGCTGTCAACTTTAGCGGTCAGGTACTTGAGAAGGGTACCCGCACGCCTATAGCAGATGCAATGATTGTACTTACGTTCAAGGATACCATCGACAATACACTTCCTCTTCCATTTTCAAAGTACATAGGTGAAATCGGCAAAATAAACGGCCAGCGTCTGGAGGAGAACAAACTCGTTACAGAGTCAGATTCTGATGGCGCGTTCCATTTCTACGCACTTCCGGCCTGTTCGGTGGAAGTGATGATCGTAGCCAACGGGTACAGCACCTACCAGACACTCGAGAAGATAACCCCCGGCGAAGAACTTGTCGTAAGATACTTTACAGAGCGGCATACTTATTCTGATCTTGAAATTGTAGTTTACGGAAAAATTGAGGAAAAAGAGGTCAGCAGGCACCAGATGTCAATTCAGGAAGTAAGGAAAATTCCCGGCCTGGCTGGAGATGCGATCAGAGTAGTGCAGGCGATGCCCGGAGTAGCGAGACCTTCATTGGGTTCAGGTCAGGTTATTGTCCGCGGCTCACCGTCCTGGGATTCCCGGTATTTTCTTGATGGAGTGCAGCTTCATTCACTCTACCATTTCGGAGGTATGAAATCAGTTTACAACTCTGAAGCTCTGGAATCGATTGACTTCTACCCGGGAGGCTATGGAACCCGCTACGGAGGCGCTATTGCAGGTGTGATAGAGATCAATGGAAGAAAAGCCAAATCAGACCGGATACACGGGCAGGTAGATGTATGTGACATTGACGGATCATTTTTTATTGAGGGACCAATAAACAAGAATATCTCTGTTCTGGCTTCCGGACGACGCAGTTTCATTGGTGACATTATAAGCTGGGCGACAAAGAAAGCCGGTGACCTGTTCCCGGCAGTTGTATCCCCGTTCTACTGGGATTATCTCTTAAGAACAGATGCCACTATTTCAAAAGACCACAACCTGTTTTTCACTCTATTTGGTTACCGCGACAGTATGGGAATAGTATATCCGGAGATGCGCATTGGTTCTGAGGAACTCTCGGATGCTGCAGACCGGCTGGGCATGAATCTCTCGTTCCACATGGGAATTCTGGGGTGGGACTGGACACCCGCAACAAAGTGGAAAAATTCTCTCCGGTACAGTTTGACCTACGGTATCCAGAGGGCATCCATTTTCGGCATGATGAAGCAGGACGCAGATATGCTTGTAAGTTATTTCAGAGATCAACTTACATACAAATTCAACAGACATTGTGCCTTGAATATTGGGGCCGACATCGAGAACATTTCTTATGACATAATGCTTGTGATTCCAGGCGCAAACGGTTTATTCCAGAGAGATACAACTGAGAACTGGTCTTTAGGTGTTGTTGGAGCCTACCTTAATCTTGAACTGAAGCCGTTGGAAAGCCTGTTAATTGTACCGGGTGTTCGCTACGACTACTTCCCGGAACTTATCTATGACGGGTCGATAGTGCCTGAGTTCTGGAATTACCGGAGAATTGACAATAACAAAGGATACTCCGGAGAACCATCCCTGCGTCTGAATTCCCGATACGAAATAGTCAAGAAACACACATTGAAAGCGGCAATCGGCAATTACAGCCAGACACCTCAACCAATGGGTCAGGTGATTCATGAAAAATGGGGTGAGCCCTCACTTCCTTCAACTAAAGCAGCACACTACGTTGCCGGTTACGAATGGCAGATTAACGATCTGATCAGCTCTGACATACAGTTTTATTACAACAATCAATGGAACATTCCCGCATATGCCGAAGGGAATGACCTGTCCGAAACAAAACAACTGTGGTTCAGCAACGGAAGAGGACGCATGTACGGAATGGAACTGATGCTGAGACACCAGCAAAGTGAGAAATTTTTCGGCTGGGTGGCCTACACACTTTCCAGAAGCGAACGGTATGATAATAAAGAGAAAAACTGGATTTTATATGGAAAAGACCAAACCCACAACCTTCAGGTGCTTGGAAGCTGGCATTTGAAAAGAGAGTTTGATTTTGGTTTTCGCATGAGATTTGTAAGTGGTGATCCTACTACACCCGTTACCGGCATAATTGAAAGTGAGAACGGCAATTATATCCTGCCTGAGTACGGAAAAACAAATTCTTCAAGAGTCAACCCATTTTTCCAGCTTGACCTTAGACTTGACAAGAAGCTTGTTTTTGACAAATGGATCTATTCTTTTTACGTTGATCTGCAGAATATAAGCTGGTTTCTGTACAAGAGCCCTGAGATGGAAATCTATAGCTACGATTATTCCGATAAAACCACATTCAGCATGTTTCCAATGCTGGCCGTGGGAGTAAAAGCCGAGTTCTAAGAGGAGATAAAATGCTTAAACACATATGTCTTATCATCTCATTATTTGTTGGATGTACTTCTTTTCCTACACGTTATGACAGAATCGAAGCCGACAAGGTCCGCCTTATCGACTTTATTTACGAACCGGCAGAGGCAGCTCCTGGCGATACCGTAACAGTAAAGGCCCTCTTCAGCGGCAAGGATGTCACACCTGAGGACATTTCCTGGAAAATATCTTTCAAAGTCCTTAAAAATCTCTACGGTATGGATACAGCTCTTGAAGTCAGCCCTCTCAAGCAGCGTCCTGTACAATGCTTTTATTCCGACAGCACTTCATGTATCTCTTTTCAGGTGATCATACCGGAAAATATCATGAGAAAGAGCCCCATGATACCTGAAAACCCTCTTTCGTTGTTGCCTCCGGAGATGAAAGATTTTATTCCTGAAATGTTACGCGAACTCGATAAAAATGACATTCTTGACATGGTCGAACTTATCGGAGCACAAGTCAAAAATGCTGATGAAAGCACACTCCGGCAGTTAACAAGTGAATACGACTCTCTGATAGAGATGCTGCCGCCGCTTCTTCAGTACCTGACGGTTCAAGTCAGAATTTTCGCTGAGATCAGCAGTTGGCACAAAATTCAGAGCGATTATTCAGTACGCTATAACAGCATCTTTGCCAGACTGCCCGAAGCAGACATTTATGTTAATAAAAATCCGGTAATCGATTCTATCGGAATATATAAAGTAAAAGGAAAGGGGAAAATCTCCTTCGATGAAAAAAAACACCAATACGAGTTCTTCAGGCTCTACGGTCCCCTTGATGAAGTGGACAGCATACAGGAGATCCCTGTAGATACAAGTGCGTTTTCCTATTTTATAGCTGCTTTTACCAGCGGCAAAGATTCTGAAGTGACAATCGAAGGCAACCTGATGGAGGAGCAGCACTGGACACAATGGTACTATCAGTTTGCTTCCGACGAAATTGAAGGTGTCTCTCATGATGACTTTATGGCTGTTGAAAATATTATGGGGGATGCAGTATCGATAATGCTCATGCCCGCAGACAAAAAAGTAAAGAACTTCACAATCTGGCTTGAAGTTTATGACAGGATGCTTAATGTAGCAAACAGACCCCAGGGTTCAAATGTCATGGAAGTACATGGAAAATTCAAATATAAAGATTGAAACTGCTTCTTTCTATAAACTCGACACCACAGATCAAGGCGAATCGCACTTATCCCTTGTGCATGAAGGCTTTCACAATTTGCATATGTTCCACCAGTGTGGCGTACCTGTGATTTGATCAAACCTTTCTGCTACCAGGTCTAAACACACTTTCGGATGCATAAGTCAGGTATTATAGATGGCAGGAATTTCATCTTACCCAAACTCCAACACCGTCATCTTAGCCCCCCCCTGCAATCTCAATGATTATGAGCGGCAGGTTCTATGACTACCTCTGCCAGATCCGTCCCGGATTCAATTCACACCATAACAGACTCTTCTATTAAAACAGGTTAACTAACCAGCATTTTTTTCTCCTGAAACCTTAAACCTAAAAATCGCAGTTGGATGAGGCAAAAAATCGTAATCTGTTGAGCGCTAAGGCTTTCAGGCATCTTGATCTTACCACCTTGTCGATAAGACCTGCGATGCCTTCAAGCCTTATCATCTCAACATCTTACGGTTTTTTGTTCTCCCCAACTGCGACTTTTAGGTTAAATTCAGGTATCCATATTTCTCTT
>JAAYYB010000286.1 GCA_012515615.1 Fibrobacter sp. | reverse complement strand
CCTAACTTATGCATTCGGGAAGGGCGAAGTGCGTTTAGACCTTGTAGCAGAAAGGCTTGAACAAATCGCAGGTGCACCACACTGGTGGTGCATCAAGATTTGTGAAAGTCTTTATGCACAAGGGATAAGTGCAATTCGCCCTGATCCGGGTGCATAAGTCAGGTAATAATTTCTTAAAACCTAAAAATCGGAAATTCATAATGAGAACAGCAAAACTGTGTCTTTTGATCTGTTTACTCTCTTTTCCGGTTAAAAGTGAATACTTTGGGCGAAACAAGGTCCAGTACGATGATTTTGATTTTAAAGTATTGAATACCCGGCAATTCATGATCTTTTATTATCCATCCGAAGAGGATGCATCCAAAGATGCAGGTCAGATGCTTGAGAGGTGGCACTCCAGGTTTAAAGCGGTTTTTGATCGCTCTCTTCCTAAAAAACAACCGGTTCTGCTTTATGCCAACCATGCCGATTTTCAGCAGACAAATGCCATAAGCGAAATTATTCCTCAGGGGACAGGCGGTGTGACAGAGGGTTTCATGAACCGCATAATTCTTCCCTTAACAGGTGTTTATTCCGAAAATGATCATGTTCTGGGGCATGAGCTGGCGCATGCATTTCATTATAACATCATGAAAGAAAGCCCGGCGGGCATAGGGGGCGCGCAGCAGATTCCACTGTGGTTTATCGAGGGAATGTCAGAATATCTGACCATCGGATCTTTTTCACCCCAGACCGCAATGTGGATGAGAGATGCGGCGCTAAATAAAGACATTCCAACTATTTCGCAGATCGGCAGCGACACCCGGTATTTCCCCTACCGTTATGGCCATGCGCTGTGGGCTTATATTGGTGGCACCTATGGAGATCAGGTGATCAATCTGCTTTTTCACGCGGTGCTTAAGCAGGGATGGTACCAGGGGATAAAGAACGTTCTGGGAAAGAGTGTCGATTCAGTTTCAGGAGACTGGCAGAGGTCGATCAGGGAAAAGTTCTCATTTGATATTGCCCGAAGAGATAAGCCCTCGGAAACCGGTAAAGGCCTCATAGAGGATGGAGAGGTCAACCTTTCTCCTGTAATCAGCCCGGATGGTGAGATGATCGCTTTTTTATCAACGAAGGATCTTTTCTCCATAGACCTGTTTCTTGCAGATGTAAAAACCGGGAAAGTCACCAGAAAGCTTGTCAGTTCTGAAACGGACCAGTACTTTGATGCCCTTCAATACATGAGTTCTTCGGGAACCTGGTCACCTGATGGTCAGCGGTTTGCCTTTACAGTTTTTAAAGAGGGAGATAATGCGATTTCTGTTCTTGATATCAAGACCGGGAAAATAATCAAAACATTCAAACTCGAAGGAGTCGATCACGTAGAGCACGTTTCCTGGGCCCCTGATGGAGAGAGGCTTGCAGTTTCAGGAACTTCCGGAGCTATTAGTGATCTTTACATCTACTACTTAGACACAGGCAGAAAGCAGAGATTGACCTCTGATAAATACGCCGAGCTTCACCCATCGTGGTCACCTGACGGCAGATCGATTGTTTTTGCAACCGACAGAGGTTCAGAAACAGATTTTGATTCTTTGAGGTTTGCCCCCATGAAACTGGGTGTATTAAACCTCGATAACGGCAACATCAGTTTAATCAGTATGACTGCATGGGCAAAGCATATAAATCCACAGTATTCCCCTGACGGCAGCAGTATCTATTTTATTTCAGATGCTGATGGATTCAGTGACATATACCGCTATTCAATACTAACAGGACAATTCTTCAGGATTACCAGAATCGCAACCGGTGTAAGCGGACTCACAGATTTAAGTCCAGCTCTTTCGGTTGCTGGAAAAAGCGGGCGCACGGTTTTCAGCATTTATGATAAAAGCAGCTATAGAATCCGAAGCTTTGAATCATCGCAAACTACCGGAGAACTGTTTACTCCTGATAAACAGGCATACCTGCAGATTATTAAATTACCACCGGTAAAATCAGAGAACTCTATCGTTGATGAATACCTGGGGAAGAGTTCTTCAGGGCTGCAAAACAAGTTTTCTATAAAAGACTACAACCCGCGTCTTGGCCTGCTCTATGTAGGCCAGCTCTATACCGGGCTTTCTGCAGATCCGCTTGGAGTGGGAGTCGGCGGCGGAGTTTCATTTCTATTCAGCGATATTCTGGGTGACCATCTGCTGGGACTTGGCGCTCAAATCAATGGAAGTCTCAGGGATTTTGGAGCAGAAGGTTTTTACCTTAACATGGACAAGCGCATTAACTGGGGTTTGGTTCTTAGCCGGATTCCTTATGCCTCCACTTACACCGAGGTCCAGGACGATACTGCAACGGTCAACGGAGAAGTCAGTGAAGTACAGAAAATCACTTTCACAGATCAGCGTGTGTATGACAATCAAATCGGTTTTCTCACAGAGTACCCCCTTTCATCAAACAGACGTGTTGAACTCTCCGGATCTTATACCAGGCTTTCCTACGACTTTAAAACCGAAGAAATTTCTGCACAGTCAGGAAGGGTTGTGAAGCGCAGAACCAGTACCCTCGAAGCACCATCATCACTGAATCTCTTCAGGGCCGCGGCCGCCTATGTGGGAGACTTTTCCTATTTTGGTTTCACAGGACCGGTATCAGGGAGACGCTATCGGCTCGAACTGGAGCCTACCGCCGGATCACTGCTTTTTACAACAGCACTTGCCGATTACCGCCAGTATTTTTTCTTCAATCCATTTACACTCGCGTTTCGTTTTTTCCACTATGGCCGGTATCTTCGCGATTCCGAAAACTCTCGTCTGTCCCAGCTTTTTCTAGGATATGAGACCTGGGTACGGGGATACAGTATCTACACCTACGATCTGACAGACTGCTCGTCATCTGATGATTATGAAAACTGTCCGGAGTTTCAACGTCTTATTGGTTCAAGAATCGGAATTTTCAATGCTGAATTAAGATTCCCACTTCTGGGAAATGAACAGTTCGGATTATTGAACTTTCCATATCTCCCGGTCGATCTGCTGGCTTTTTTTGATGGCGGCGTAGCGTGGTCAAAAAAAGATATACCCGTTCCCAAGCTGGTTCAAAGCAGCAATGAAAGAATACCCGTATTCAGTGCAGGAGCAGGTGCCAGAATTAATCTATTCGGTCTTCTGGTACTTCAGATCTACTATGCGTATCCATTCCAGCGTACAGACAGAGATGGTCACTGGGGGTTCTTTTTCGCTCCGGGATGGTAAATGTATTGGTAAAAACAGCCAGCTAAAGCAGCCTCAACACTCTATTAAACCCTGATCTAATATGTCACCCGGCTTATGCGTCCGGATCAGGCCAAATTGCACTTATCCCTTTCCGGATGCATAAGTCAGGTACCAGATGTATTTTATATATGTTCTGAACAGGCAATTTTTTTCTATTTCAACACGAATTCGGTATATCCATCAATACAGCCGGAAATAGATCATCGTAATAACAAAGCAGATATCTGGAGGGCAATTTGTACGAAATCACTTCTGAAACTCAGTTCTCGGCTGCACACAAGCTTGTGAATTATAATGGACCCTGCGAAAATCTTCATGGCCACAACTGGCTTATAAAGGCGACTGTCAAATGCTCCAACCTTGATTCTGCAGGAATAGGAATAGATTTTAAAGTTCTTAAAAACTATTTAAAAGAGATTTCCCAGCAGTTTGATCACAAAGATCTAAATGAAGTCTTTAAACATGAAAAACTCAATCCTTCTTCAGAAAACCTCGCCAGGTACGTCTTCCAGTGTCTTAAAGAGAAATTAAGCGGATCGGAATGTTCTGTTTCCAGAATTGAGATCTGTGAAACGCCCGGAAACTGTGCCGCCTATTATGAGTGAACTTAACGTATACGAAATATTCAAGAGTATACAGGGGGAGTCCTCATACACAGGAGTAATCTGCTCATTTGTCCGTTTGTCAAAGTGTAATCTCAACTGTTTATGGTGTGATACGAAATATGCACTTGAAGAAGGCACTGCCAGAAGTCTGGATCAGATTGTAAATGAAGTCAAAAGACACAATACATCTGTTGTAGAGGTCACAGGCGGAGAGCCGCTTATTCAGGAGGACACACCCATACTCTGCCGGCGTTTTCTTGATCTCAACTATACGGTGCTGGTCGAAACCAATGGCAGCAGAGACATTTCGGTATTACCGGAGGGATGCAGGCGGATTGTAGATGTAAAATGTCCTTCAAGCGGTATGGCCGGTTCATTTCTTGAGAGTAACTGCCGGTTTCTCACACCTTCAGATGAGTTAAAATATGTCATCTCAAACAGGTCCGATTTTGACTGGGCCTTATCCCATTTATCAGAGAGAAATTTACAAACCATATCAAAGATTATCTTTTCACCTAATACATCCATGCTGCCGGCAGCAGAGCTTGCATCTATGATACTTGAAACGAATGCACCTGTAAGGCTCGGCATACAACTTCACAAAGTATTATGGGGGAAAAAAAGAGGTGTCTGAAAAGAAAAAAGCAATAGTTCTTCTCAGCGGCGGAATAGACTCCTCTACCTGTTGCGCATTCGCCAGAAGAGATCATTTTGAAATACTGGCAATGAGCTTCTCTTACGGGCAGCGCCACAGTGTTGAGCTTGATTCTGCCCGGAAAGTCGCCTCTTTCTTCAGGGCTGAAGAACACAGGATTGTTGAAATTGACCTTCGTGCATTTGGAGGGAGCTCCCTTACAGCGCCTGTCGATGTTCCCAAGGGCCGCTCGATTGACGGAGAAATCCCCAATACATATGTGCCAGCCAGAAACACAATTTTTCTCTCATACGCGCTGGGCTGGGCAGAGGTAAGCGGCTGCCGTGATATATATACAGGTGTCAATTCAGTGGACTACTCCGGATATCCTGATTGCCGTCCGGAATTCATCCACTCTTTTCAGTGCATGGCAAACCTGGCCACCAAAGCAGCAGTAGAGGGAAACTACTTGACAATACACACACCTCTGATTTCTCTGACGAAGGCGCAGATAATCAGAAAAGGGATAGAGATGGGTGTAGATTACTCACTCACACACAGCTGTTATGATCCCTCACCCCTTGGAGAGGCCTGCGGAAGCTGTGATAGTTGTCTTATAAGAAAAATTGGGTTTCAGGAAGCCGGTGTAAAAGATCCTACAAACTATATGAGCAAAGCAGCAGCAGAATGACAGAACAATTGGCACTGGAAATCGGAAAGCAGCTCATAAGCAGAAACTGGTCTCTTTCTGTTGCGGAATCGTGCACTGGCGGGCTTTTAGGCGGTGCACTTACTGAAATACCGGGAGCATCGGGGTATTTCCTTGGGGGTGTTATAGCATATGACAACCGGGTGAAGATCTCTTTACTGAATGTGCCGGGAGGTGTTATCGATGAGTTCGGTGCAGTAAGCAGCCAGACCGTGACTGCGATGGCCAGAGGAGCATGCGAACTGTTCAACACCGAATGTGCAATCAGTATTTCAGGAATTGCCGGACCGGAAGGTGGATCTGCTGTTAAACCGGTAGGCCTTGTCTTTACCGGAATTGCTGTTAAGGGCACCTTGAGGAGTTTTGAAAATGTTTTTAAGGGAAACCGTCAGGAAGTAAGGTGCCAGGCAGTAGAGAAATCTCTTTCTCTTTTTCTTGAGACTATCACTCAGGACAGATAAGAAACAACGAGTCTCTTCTCATCAGAGGTAATTGGAACATTGTAATAATCCTAATTTCCGCAGTTGGGGTGGTTGAAGTAGCGCAACATGTTGAATTGATAAGGCATGAAGGTGGCGCAGGCTTTATCGACAAGGTGATAAGGCCAAGACGCCTGAATGGCTTAGCAATCAACAGGTTGCGCTAATACGCCGCATCCAACTGCGGAATTTAGGATAATAGATCAGAATGGCATTTGTCCTGATTCCGACTCCGCGCACTCCGCGCCTCCACGTGAGATCCCCACTCTTCCGCGCTTACACTTCCTTACAGATAAGCTTTTACCCAGTGGTAAACCGCAAGAATTATCATCAGAGAAACATTTGCCAGAACTCCGGCAACAACATCGTCCATGGTAACCCCTACTCCATCTTCCACTTCCTGCATCTGGTAAATGGGGAAAGGTTTGACAATATCGAAAAACCTGAAAAGAAGGAATCCCAGAATAAATGTATGCAACGAGAGTGGTATCATAAAGAAAGTAATGAGCTGCCCCGCCACTTCATCTATAATTATCTGCGAAGGATCATTGCTGCCGAAGACATCTACACATCTGGACGAAAGAAAGATGCTGATCCCGGTCACAATGATCAGTCCCACCCAGTAAAGAGCGATTTTTTCGGGGGTGAGGAAATCGCCCCATCGGGAGTTTGCATACCAAAGGCCGGCCACAGCTGCCGCCGACCCTATAGTTCCCGGCGCATAAGGGAAATAACCCAGAAAAAAGACACTCGCTCCGGTTTTTCTGATAAAGTTTAAAATAGAGAAGGGTTTATTCTTTGCCATACTGCATATCCGTCCGTTCGCATAACGCCTGGCTCAAGGTGATTTGATCTACATATTCAAGTTCCATACCGGCAGGAAGTCCCCGCGCAAGCCGGGTGACCCTGACATTGTCATTTCTAAACAGTCTCGCCAGGTAAATAGCAGTCGCTTCGGCATCAGCACTTCCCCCAAGGCCCACAATCAGCTCTCTTATCTGCTCTTTACCAATGCGTGCTTTAAGTTCAGATATCCGGAGTTTATCGGCTGTAATACCGTTTAGAGGAGATAGAACCCCTCCCAGCACATGGAAAGTGCCTCTATACCGGCCTGATTTCTCGATTGCAAATACATCCGCCGGTTTTTCCACTATACATACCAGAGACTGGTCCCGCGACTGAGAAGAGCAGACAGGGCAAAGCTCGTTTTCGCTGAAATTAAAACAGCGGCTGCAGTGCTTTACTTTTCTGCGCACAGAGATTATCGATTCAGCGAGACTGACAGCTTCGTCCTCCGGCCTCTCCATCAAGTGCAAAGCAAGCCGCCAGGCACTTTTACGCCCTATAGAGGGAAGACTGCAGAGCGCCTCAACCAGCTCTTCAAGAGGTCCTATCATAAGCCCGGTATATTGAGACCGCTTGTAATAGACCCCATGGTTGAATCCGATGTTTCCTTGATTTTTTCCTGCGCATTGGAATGAGCCGCAATAATCAGATCCTCAAGCATCTCAATTTCATCGCGGTCTACAACTTCGGGATTAATCTTTATTGAAACAAGTTCATTTGCGCCATTGAGCATTACTTTAACCATGCCGCCCCCGGAGGTGCCCTCGAACTCTTTTTTCTGCATCTCCTCCTGGGCCTTCATAACCTGCGCCTGAACCTTCTGGGCCTGCTTAAGCAGCTTGTTGATGTTTTTCGACATTTTCACTCCTTATTCAAGTATCTCCCCGTCAAAACAATCCAGCAGGATTTGAATGACAGGCTCTTTTTCTATCTGATCGTTGATTGTTGAAGGAATATCACCTATCTGCTTAATATAATTCTGTTCCTGTTGCCGGAGCTCACCAGCCTCTACGGCTATCCGCAGCTCGATCTTCATGCCAACAAACTCATTGAGAAGTCTTGAGATTTCGTTTCGATTATTCTTTTTAGTCACTTCCGTGAACTGGAAGTTATAATTCGGTGAAAATTTCAGATCTATAGAGTTTTCACCGGTTGATGCGATGAAGGCAAAAGAAAGGAAAGAACCCAGATTTGGCCTGTCACGCATCAAAGAGTCAAGAAAACCTGGCCAGACAAGCTTTAGATCAACCGGTGCGCCCTGATTCTTATCATCTGTAAAAGACCCCTGCCCATGGCTGTTGTCTTCATTCACCGATGTAATCTGCGGGGCTTCTTCAGGCGGGATATATTCGACCGGATCTACTTTTGTGACCGGCTCAGAAATCTCTATTTTTTTTTTTTGATCCAGGTCAGGATTAGATGTCGGGGCTGGATTATCACCCGGGATATTCAGTGACTTAATCAGCTGTTCTATCAGAACAGTATTATCCATAAATGTCATTTTTAACAGCATTATTTCTACTGTAAATCTCGGGTATGTGCTCCATTTGATATCCTGCTCGGCTTTTTTAACGAGCTCGATCATTCTCAGCAGATCCCCGTCAGAGAACCGCGCTGCACTTTCTGTAAACCTGGTTACCATATCGGCTTCAAGATCAATTCCCCGGTTCTCAAGTGCTCCGGAAATTTTTGAAAACAGAAGGTTTCTGAGATGTTCCTGAAGACCGAGAATAAATTCCTGAAGATCGAAACCCTGATAAAGAATATCCTGAACAGCTTTCAAAGCCGGACCGGGATCTTTCCGGTAAAGCGCATCGGTAATGCGTTCGTAAACTTCGGTTTCAACCAGCCCCAGAACTGTCCTTACTTCTTTTTCGGTAATATTCTCCTGACAGAATGAGTAAACCTGATCAAGCAGACTCAGGGCATCACGCATGCTTCCCTCAGCTTTACGTGCAACAAGAGTCAATGCTGATTTTTCAAATGTGATTTTTTCGGACTCGCAGATGTGAACGATTCGGCCCAGAACCTGTTCAACACCTATTCTGCGGAAATCGTATCTCTGGCACCTTGAATGAATAGTTGCAGGGATTTTCTGGGGTTCTGTTGTGGCGAAAATAAAAATCACATTTTTGGGCGGTTCTTCAAGAGTCTTAAGCAGCGCATTAAAAGCGCTTTTAGTAAGCATGTGAACTTCATCGATTACAAATATCCGGTACTTGCCACCCATTGAGGAGTACCCGATATTATCACGAAGCTCTCTGATATCATCGACTGAGTTGTTTGATGCGCCGTCAATCTCCAGAACGTCAAAACTGGAGCCGCTCATGATGTTTTTGCAGGTGGTGCATTCACCACAAGGCTCAGGCGTTGGGCCTTTTTCGCAATTGAGGGCCCGTGCCATGATCCTGGCCGTAGTTGTTTTTCCTACCCCGCGGGTGCCGGAAAAAATGTAGGCATGAGCGACACGATTTTTCTCAATAGCCTTCTTAAGTGTCCCGGTAATGTGCTCCTGCCCGACAACATCGTCGAATGTCAAAGGCCGCCATTTTCGCGCAAAAACAAGATAACTCATAGAGATTCGTTTTTTTGTTCGTGATTTACTGCAAATTCAAACATTAAGGAGTAAAAATACGACCCGCCCACAGTGAAATTCAAAATTAATGCTTACGAAACAGGTTAAAGGTGCTGTTTAAACTAAAAAAGGGCCAAGTTTACCTGCGGCACACCAAGCATCTGCTTACCGTTGCTCCCTTCCGGGCCTGGCGGGGTTCACAGCCTTTGATTGCGCAGGGCCTGGCCCTGTAATCTTATCAACGTGGAATTTATTACGCGAAAATACCGGTAATATTTAAACTCTCAAAATAGGTTATTGCGGGATGAATTGGAAGAGTTTTTGTGGGTTCAGAGGTTCGGAGATTGTTTCACCTCCGAGGTGACTCAGTGACTCCCAAGGAAGCATTTAACAAGTTAAGTCACTCTTTCACCTCTGAGGTGACTCTGTGACTCCCAAGGAAGCATTTAACAAGTTAAGTCACTCTTTCACCTCTGAGGT
>JAAYYB010000285.1 GCA_012515615.1 Fibrobacter sp. | reverse complement strand
TGTTGAGCGCTAAGGCTTTCAGGCATCTTGATCTTATCACCTTGTCGATAAGACCTGCGATGCCTTCAAGCCTTATCATCTCAACATCTTACGGTTTTTTATTCTCCCCAACTGCGACTTTTAGGTTAAACCTGAAAATCGCAGTTGGATGAGGAAAAAAATCGTAATCTGTTGAGCGCTAAGGTTTCAGGTATCTTGATTCTATCCCCTTGTCGGTTAAGACCTGCAATGTTTTCAAGCCTTATCATCTCAACATCTTACAGTTTTTTATTCTCCTTAACTGCAACTATTAGGTTAAATGGAAAGGCTGACATTTAACTATTTTTAAATCATGAAACCAATTGTGGTTACCGGCGGAGCCGGTTATATAGGAAGCCAAACCTGCAAAGAGCTCAATAGATGCGGATATTTGCCTGTCACCGTAGATAATCTGGTAAATGGGCACCAATGGGCCGTCAAATGGGGGCCATTTGTCAATGCGGATCTGTCAGACACAGATAAACTGCTTTCAGTGTTTAAGCAGTATAAGCCGCTGGCAGTAATTCATTTTGCCGCATTCGCCTATGTCGGGGAGTCGATAATTGACCCGGGAAAATATTACCTTAACAATGTGGCAAAGACACTTAATCTCCTCTCTGTAATGAAAGAGTCGGGTTGCGATAGAGTAATTTTTTCCAGTTCCTGTGCTACCTACGGCAATCCGGAAAAATCAATTATTGATGAGAGCCACAGACAGGATCCGGTAAATCCCTATGGCAGAAGTAAACTTATGGTTGAAAAAATACTGGGGGATTTCGGGCAGGCTTATGGATTAGAGAGTGTAATTTTACGCTATTTCAATGCTGCGGGGGCGGACCCGGAAGGTGATATCGGAGAAGTTCACGATCCTGAAACACACCTTATTCCTCTTGCGTTAAGTGCTGCAACGGGTGGAGAACCGCTGAAAATATTCGGGACCGATTACAATACACCTGATGGAACAGCGATAAGGGATTTTATTCATGTTTGGGATCTGTCAAGAGCCCATTGCCTTGCACTTGAGTTTCTTCTGGACGGGGGCAAGGGTGACAGTTTCAACCTGGGTACAGGAAGTGGCAATTCTGTTCTGGAAGTAATAAGGGCTGTAGAACGGGTCAGCGGCAGAGAGGTAAAAAAGATTTTTGCAGAGAGAAGACCGGGTGATCCTGATATGCTGGTTGCATCTGCGGAAAAAGCACACAAAAAACTCGGATGGAAATGCAATTTTTTGCATCTTGACGCAATAATCGAGACTGCCTGGAAATGGCATCTGAAAAATTTACATCAGTGAGCATCTTATGAAAATTTCTCTGATTATCCCCTGTTATAACGAGCAGGAGGTGCTGCATAAACTCTACGACAGAGTTACCCCGGTTCTGGAAAAAACAGGTGATGACTATGAGGTGATTCTTATCGATGATGGTTCAAGGGACAACAGCCTTTCGATCATGGAAGAATTTCATGAGCGCAACAGTAAATGGAAGTATCTCAGTTTTTCGCGGAATTTCGGTCATCAGACTGCGGTTTCAGCCGGAATTTTTTACTGCAGCGGTGATTGTGCTGTTATTATCGATGCCGATCTTCAGGACCCGCCGGAACTAATACCTGACCTGATTTGCAAATGGAAAGAAGGATTCAAGGTTGTTTACGCTGTAAGAAAAAAGAGAAAAGAGGGAATAGTAAAGAGATTTTGTTATTCCGCATTCTACAGACTTCTTGCAAAGAGCGCAAGTATCTCGATTCCTCTCGATTCAGGAGATTTCTGTCTGATGGACAGGGTTGTTTTAAACCGGATAAAGTCAATGCCTGAATCGAACAGGTTTATCAGAGGGATGAGGGCCTGGGTAGGTTTCAAACAGATCGGCATAGAATATGAGCGGGATGCCAGAGCAGCCGGAAAGCCGCAGTATACTTTCAGTAAGCTGTTACGACTGGCATTTGACGGGATATTTTCTTTTTCGACGATGCCTTTACGCATGACGGCGGTGTTTGGATTTATAATTTCGTTTTTCTCCTTTATTTTCGCTGCTTATAGTTTAGTGCAGAGGATTTTTGCCGATTTTTTCATGCAGTACAATTTTAAGCTGGTGCCGGGATTCGCCACTACAATTGTGTCTATATTTTTTCTCGGCGGTGTGCAGCTTATCTGCCTTGGAGTAATAGGTGAGTATATCGGCAGGGTTTACGATGAAGTAAAAAGACGGCCGTTATGGGTGATAAGCAAGGCGTCAGGAATAGATACTGAAGAATAAGGCGATTACAAAAAGATAAAGATCAAGAAGAGAAAGTTATTTGATGGGGTGTCCCTTCTTTCAAATTCTAATTTTGTAGCCTGTGACATACATACTTCTATCTCAGGGGAGTGCTCAGAGGCGCTAACATAATGAGAAAAGAGTCTGCAAATACGAGTCCCGACTGTCAAGTCTCTATATGTATTACACATACTTGACTCAATGCACTTCTGATTGGGGTCGGAACCGGTACCGAAATCTGAAGCAAATAAAACCCGAATAATTTATAATAAGGGTACCTCTAAATATTCAGTTTTCAAGCGAGGCGCCAGCGAGAATTCGCAGCCGGCCGCAGCGGAAAATGAATTTTTAGAGGTGCCCATAAGACAAAACACGGTCGAGGGCGACCATGGCACACGGAAACAGGCTTCTGGCGGCACTACCGGGCAGCCGGTAGTTCTACGCTTCCGCTAAAATCCACCCGGCAATGGAGAAAGTAGTGCCGGTGCTGAAAATCTGCCCGTTCCAGGGCAGACCGGAGAGAGGAAAAAGAGTATGAAATTTGACAATGAATCAGTATTACGGGAGATTCTTGAACAATCACTTGCCGGATATTGGGATTGGGATATTCCTACCGGCAATGAATACCTTAGCCCCTCTTTTAAAAGAATGTTTGGATACGAAGACCATGAAATTGAAAACAGGGCTGACTCCTGGCAAAAGCTGATATTTGAGGAGGATTTGCCGGGGGTATTGGAGAAGTACAATCAACATTTGGGAAGCAAAGGGCAGATTCCTTTTTACAAAGAAATTCGTTTTCATCATAAAAACGGCTCTACCGTATGGATTATCTGCACAGGGAAAGTAATCGAATGGGATGAATCGGGGAACGCCAGAAGAATGGTTGGCTGTCATATTGACATTACCGAGCGCAAGCGGATGGAAAAAGCACTGCAGGAAAGCGAAGAGAAATATCGGCTTCTTTTTAACAGCGGCGGTGATTCAATTTTTATTCATGATCAGGAATCACGAATACTTGAGGTGAACCGTCAGGCCTGTAAGCAATTCGGTTACACCCGCGCAGAACTTTTATCCATGACGGTCGACCAGATTGATTCACCCGAAGAAATTCAGCATATTGCAGAACGTATATCCCGGTTGATACAAAAAGGACATATCAGGTTTGAAAGTGTGCATCGGCGCAAGGATGGGTCTTTAATCCTGCATGAGGTGAGTACGACAAAGATCGTATGGGATGGTCGGGAGGCAATCATGAGCATTTGCCGTGACATTACCGATCGCAAGCGGATTGAGGAGAAATTGCGCGAGGAACGTGATTGGTTTGAGCATATCTTGAGGATTACCAAAACCGGATTTGATGTCATCGATGATGAATTCAACATCCAGTTTGTTGACAAAGTATGGCAGCAGGTTTATGGCGACCCGACCGGGCGCAAATGTTATGAGTATTTTAATGGATTTAGCCGCCCGTGCCCGAATTGTGGTATCCCAAAGGCATTGGAAACAAAAAAGGTTGTTGTTGCGGAAGAGGTATTAGCCCGGGAAAACAACCGCATTATTGAAGTCCATACCATGCCATTCCAGCATAAATCCGGCCGATGGATGGTTGTGGAATTTAATCTGGACATTACCAATCGCAAACGTACTGAAGAGGTGCTTGCGAATGCCCAAAAAATTGAAGCTCTTGGAGTTCTTGCAGGCGGAATTGCGCATGATTTTAACAATCTGATGGCTGGCATATTCGGTTTTGTTGAAATGGCCAGCGGAGCCAGCACAGAGGCAAATGTCAAAGAGTATCTGGCCGATGTTATGCAGACGATTGGCAGGGCGCGTGCCCTGACTCAGCAACTTCTGACATTTGCAAAAGGAGGCTCTCCAAAACAGGAAATATTTCCATTGTTTCCCTTTGTAGAGCAAACGGCACATTTTGCTCTGAGCGGTTCGAATGTTGCGTGCCGTTTTGATATCGCATCGGGTTTGTGGTGTGCTAACTATGACAAAAATCAAATCGGGCAGGTTATTGACAATCTTATCATTAATGCCCAGCAGGCAATGCCGCTGGGTGGCACGATTGTTTTGTCGGCCCGTAATGTTGCCCTTTCAGATAATGAACACCCGATACTGAAGAGAGGCGACTATGTAAGGCTTTCGGTGACTGATACGGGTATCGGCGTTCACCGTGAACTCCAGCAACGAATTTTCGACCCGTTTTTTACCACCAAGGCTAAAGGCCATGGTCTTGGACTGGCAACCAGTTATTCTATTATTAAAAGGCATGGCGGCTGTATTGATGTTTATTCCGAACCGGGCAAAGGCACTACATTTAATGTATACCTGCCTGCAACCAGGGAAACCGCTTTAAGCTCCAGTGATGTGCCAATAGAAGAACATAAAGGGAGCGGAATGTTTTTGGTAATGGATGACGAAGGCGTGGTGCGTGAAATCATATCCACCCTACTTAAAACATTCGGATACAAGGTGGTTAGTACCGTGAACGGGCAGGATGCGATTGACCAGGTTGTAACGGCACTGAAGGAAAATCGGACATTTGCCGGGATGATTTTTGACCTTACTGTTCCGGGAGCCCTGGGCGGGAAAGAGGCTATTGACCAGATAAGAAAAATGGGGGTACATACCCCGGCTTTCGTTGCCAGCGGGTATGCCGATGACCCGATTATGAGGCATCCCGGGAAATACGGTTTCACGGCAAGTATTTGCAAACCATTTTTGCGGATCGAGCTTATAGAAATGCTGGAAAAGCATATGAAAAAGAAAGAGTGAAAATGTGCTGCCTGCCTTCCGTCGAGCACCATGAGGATGCACCGGCTCGAAGACAAAGGAATTTATTGCCGCCGGAACTGTCGGCCAACAGCTGTGGCCCAGCATTTAGTGTAGTTTACAATAAGGGTGCTTCGGACATTTCCGGGTGATTTTTTGTTAAGATTAGATGATAGTAGGGGCGAACGGTAGTGAGCACCACTAAATACTG
>JAAYYB010000284.1 GCA_012515615.1 Fibrobacter sp. | reverse complement strand
ATAGTGGTGTAGGAGAAGATGGCTTCCTGCTTTCGCCGGAATGGCGGAGTAACAGGCCAGAGGCAGTTCATCAGGAATTTGTCATTCTGACAAGCTCGTTCAGTTTTTCTCCGGCTGCTCCGGAATCAATCGATCTTTCAGCGATCAGGATTCCCTCTTGCGGTGAACCGGCGATTCCAGAAGCTGCCAGGGCAAATGCTGCATTAAGCACTACTATATCTTTTCTGGGGCCTTTTTCTCCTGCCAGAATGCTTCTTATTATTTCTGCATTTTTGAGGGGATCTCCGCCTGTTATTTCCTCAACGGGAGCTCTTTTGATCCCGAAGTCCTCCGGTTTAATCGTATAGCTGCGAATCTTGCCATTGTTAAGCTCAGTAACCTTCGTTTCGGCGCTGATGGAGATCTCATCGAGAGAATCCATCCCGTTTACGATGTAGGCTTTTTTTGAGCCCATGTTATTCAATACCGCGGCCATCGTATCGGTCAGGCCGGGAGAGAAAACCCCCATGAGCTGAGAGGGTGCAAGAGAGGGATTTGTAAGGGGGCCCAACACATTGAAAATGGTTCTGATGCCTACCTCTTTGCGGGGGCCGATAGCGTGTTTCATTGCTTTGTGCAGTGATGGTGCAAAAAGGAAGCAGATCCCGATAGTGTCAAGGCACTCTTTCATCTTTTCTACGGATATCGAGATATTTACGCCCAGAGCTTCAAGTACATCTGCGGACCCGCATTTACTTGAAACAGAGCGGTTTCCGTGCTTTGCAACTCTTGCTCCTGCGCCGGCCGCTACAAGGGCCGAGGCTGTTGAAATGTTGAAAGTGTTGGCACCATCGCCGCCTGTTCCGCAGGTATCAATCAGGAATTCAGAGTTTTGTGGCATGATGCATGTGGCTTTACGTCGCATCACCGTTGCGGCACCGGTGATCTCTTCGGGAGATTCACCCTTCATGCGCAGGGCGACAATGAAGGCGGCGATCTGTGCATCTGTGGTGTTTCCGCTCATTATTTCCGAAAAAACCTCTGTTGACTGTTCGATAGAGAGGCTTGTTCCTGCAACAACGGTTTTTATGGCATCCTGAATGTTCATGAATCCTGCTTTGATGAGGGTAACTGAAGAAAAATAGTTTTTGACATCTGTGGTGCCACAGGTCCATGAACCTTTGCCGGGAAAAAAACTGCTCCCGGTGAAGTGAAGAGGGTGATCTAATGAACCTGCAGTTTCTGAGAGGGTGAATAATTACGGGCCGGCTTTAATCAGTGTTGCCTCACATGTTGTCGGCATTATATAATTACTGCACGATGGAAACAAACAGCAATAAGCTTCCGAAAGCAGTTTTTATCTGTTCTGCAGCAAAATACAGTGATCTTCCAGCTCCCAGAGTTCCTGAGTATGCCATACTGGGCAGGTCAAATGTGGGCAAGTCATCATTTATCAATCATGTTCTGGGAAACCGTTTTCTGGCGCGTACATCGAGTACACCTGGGAAGACATCACTTGCAAATTTCTACCAGGTAGGAAGTGGTATGGTATGGGTGGATCTTCCCGGATACGGCTATGCACGTACATCGGGAAGTGAGAAGGAGCGCTGGTCACGGCTGATTGCATCATATTGTGAAAAACGCCCGAGTCTTGCGGGCATTATCTGGCTGATGGATATCCGGCATATAGGTGTGAAGAACGACCTTGAGGCATTCGCCTGGCTTTCTGCAATCAATCAGCCGGTCCTGCCGGTGCTTACTAAAGCAGACAAACTGAACCGGAGCCAGCGGGCTCAGAGCTCAAAAAAGGCAAAAGATGTTTTTTGCTTTACAGAGGAACCGGTTGTCTACAGCGTAAATGAGCATGTTTCCCGAGAGAAATTCTGGGACCGCTTTTATGTATGGCGGGGGGGGATTACAGGAGTTCAAGGTGAACCGTAAGGCATTTCGTACTGTAGAGGTGACTGGTGAGAACCTTTTGTTGTGGGTGAATGAACCGGTTGCTATTGCAAAGATGCTCTTTGAAGCTGTAGTCTCATGTTTTACACCCGGGCGCGCGAAGTATGTCTCGATCGGGAGCCAGATTTCAAGGCAGATACTATACACAGGGGTAGAGGCGCTGTGGCTTGTGGGTATAATCGCTTTTCTGTATGGAAATGTAATTGTGATTCAGGCAATGACCAATATGCCAAGATTCGGAGTCACTGAGTACTTCGGGAATATTCTGGTGGTGGCGGTGGTCAGGGAACTGGGGCCATTCTTTACGGCACTGGTTATAATAGGCCGTTCCGGATCGGCTCTGGCGGCACATATCGGAACGATGCAGGTCAATAAAGAAGTTGCGGCGCTTGAAGTTATGGGGGTTAATCCGGTGCAGTTTCTTGTTGTACCGGCCCTTGCGGGAATGACACTGTCTTTGATTTGTCTGAATTTCTATTTTGACATAATCGCGATTGTCGGGGGGTTATTTACAGCCAAGCTGACTGTAATGGTTCCTTTCGGAATCTTCCTTGAGAAGGTAGTGCAGGCACTTACATGGAAAGATATCCTGATATCTGTTTCAAAAGGGGCCTTTTTCGGTGCAATAGTGGCGGTGATCAGCTGCCGGTTTGGACTTCGTGTTAAAAATATCAGGGGTGTTCCCCAGGCCGCAATGAATTCTGTTGTGTGGTCGATGGCTCTGACCATAATTGTAAGTATTCTTGTGACGATTGGTTTTTATGCCCGTTGAAATTGAGCTGAAAAAAGTCTGCTTTATGAGTGATAAGTTTCCTCTGTTAAGAGAGATCTCTTTTATTGTGAGGAAAGGTGAGGTGCTGGTGATCAGCGGCAGAAGCGGACATGGAAAGAGCACAATTCTTGAGTTATGTGCAGGCTTAAAAAATCCCACATCTGGAAATGTGCTTTGGGATGGTCACGATTTAGCGGAGTTTTCAAGAAAACAGCTCCTTAAGGAACGTCAGTCAATAGGGTATATGTTTCAGGTGCATGCACTTATTTCAAATTACTCTGTATTTGAGAATATTGCATTGCCGCTCAGAGCTCGCTCCGAATTCTCTGAAAAACAGATAAACCGGCGCATTAGAAATATGATGGATGAGTTGAATCTGTTTAATATAGATTCTCTTTTCCCGGAGGCTCTTTCAATCGGTCAGCTCAAGACTGTAGCACTGGCCAGAGCACTTATTGGTGATCCAGATGTTCTGCTGCTTGACGAACCGCTAAGCGGTGTGGACCCCAGTACTGCCCAGGGAATGATGAATGTGCTCTATGAAAAAAACCGGAGCAGGCCGATGTGTGTTATTATGGTAAGTCACAATACAAATGTCTGGGACGGGTTCTCGCCAGTCAAAAGAGTTCTTGAAAGCGGTAGATTTACAGATCAGACACTTGATATGCCGGTGATCAAAAGACAATATGGTGAAAATATCGAGGTGTTCAGGTAGTATGGATAACCGTCAGGTAAATTCGTTTGTAAGGCGCAACAGAGCATTTTTTGTAGGGCTGTTTGTGATTATTCCAGCCGTGGTGCTCCCCGGTCTCATTATCTATTCGCTGCTGAAAGCCGATTTTATGCAGGGATGGTGCTACCTTCATGTGGTATACCAGAACAGCTACGGACTCACAAAAGGAAGTCAGATTACCATCTCCGGAATGCAGATCGGTCATGTTAAGGAGATATCTCTTGAAAAAGAGAACGTGGTTAATGTGGCAATGAAGGTCAGAGATCAGTATCAGCCACTTATACGTAAAGATACCAGGGCACAGCTGAAGCAGAAGAGTTTTGTGGTGGGCGACTGGTGTATTGAGTTGACAGGCGGCTCTTTAGAGGCTCTGGTTGTTAATGACGGAGATACACTGGTATCCGAATTCCCGGTTCAGATTGACAAGGCGGTAGCGCAGATTGCCGGTATGATAACCACAGTTGAACAGACACTCCAGACAGTGCTTTCCGGAAAAGGAACAGTAGGACGGCTCATAACTGAAGATACACTGCTTAATACTCTTCAGGACCTGGGCAGAAAAGCAAATAGTCTGGCAGGACAGGCCGGTGTAACCGTCAGTAAAACTAACGGGCTCATCGATGACATTTCCTCTCTTGCCGGTCAGGGGGGACAATTTATCGATTCACTTCAGCAGATTATTCAGAATGTGGCGATTGCACTGGAGAAAGCCGATGGGGTTCTTAAGGATCTCCAGGGTGTCTCCGGACAGCTTCCCGAGACGATGGTTCAAGTGCGTGATGACCTCTGGGAGGCTGAGAATATGCTGAAGTCTGTTCAGAAAAGCTGGATTTTAAAAAGACTTTCAAATAAAGGGGAGGATCCTCTTCTGGATCAGAACCCTTGATAATTGCAAATATGAAAACATTTATAAAAATCGGTTTGTTTTGCATGCTGGTGTTTTTTTCCTGTGGAGGCAGGAAAACATCCGGTTATGATTATGCCGCAGGTGCTTATGGCAAGAGTGCCTATGCCTGCTTTAATGAAGGTGATTTTACAGGGGCAAAAAAGCTTTACAGCAAGGCACTCCTCATTGCACAACACAGTGATATGCCCTCGCTTAAGGCACGTTATCTCTTCAATATAGGACGGGTTTATTTTGAAGAGGACGCCTTTGACAGTGCGCAGAAATATTTCCTGGAAAGCTATAGTGAATTTCTGTTTCTGGGTGACACTCTTTCGGCCTCATCGGCCGCAGGATTCATCTGCCTTTCATACGCCGGCATCGGTGCGCTTGACAGCGCAAAAATGATTGCCGATGGTACTGGTACCGGTGGTGGAGCGTTCTGGGGAATGGTACGTGGGAGACTTTACCTGAATGAGGGTAGACCGGAAGATGCTTTGCGGGAGTTTTCAGCCGTGGCTGATCTGTATAAAAAAAAGAAAAACTTCGAACAGTTGTCTCTAAACTGCTTTTTACGCGGGAAGGCAGCCTTATACTTAAAGGATTTTAAGCGCAGCAGGGAGCTTCTTGACAGCTCTATAGTTCTGCTTGATAAGACTGGGGTGCGTTACAGCCGCTGGAGAGTGCTTACAGGGCTTTCAGCACTTGAGTTCTGTACCGGAGAAGAACAAAGAGGGGTGATGTTTTATAGAAGGGCGCAGGAATGTGCGCCCGAAGGTGTGATCATCCCTGCGCTGGAAAAAGTTAAAAGCTGTTCTGAGTTGAACTAATCAGGATGGTAATCAGGCTACAGCGCGCTGGAAGCTTACGGAGCAGGGACTCTCTTTCTGAAATCTCTTTTTCCCCAATGAATCTATCACTTCTGAAAGCTTTCTTTCAATTATTGCCGCATCTTGATTTATTAACTCGTTCTGTATCATGGACATGAACTGTGTGGGCTTAAGAATGCCTATTACCGTCACATTGTCTTTTTCATAGATAATCAGATTGCAGAGAACTACAAGCCCTGAATCCTCCTGCCTGTTTAATGACTTGAATGCAAGAGCAAGATTACAGACACCAAGGATTGCGTAGCGCTTGAAGTCCACCCCCAGATATTTCTGCAGTTCAGAATCTATGCGTATATTTGAAAGTACCTCAAAACCTTTACGTCTAAGCTCCAGAGGGAGCTTCTTAAGTACGGTATCAAACGAAATTGGTACCTCCTGGAACAGGCCATATCGGGTCATAGTAACTCTCTTTCTATTCCGGATTGCTTTGCTGCGCTGATCTTTTTTTAAGATCATCAGCAAAACACCCGTGGTTTAAGTAATAAAAGAAACACAGGTTGAGAAGTATGCAAAAATCGTGCACAACTCCCGCTACGTTTAAAATGCTGCTATTCATGCAATTACATCATCTGGCACCGCTTTTTTAGCGGAACTGAAAAGAAAATTCGCGATTCCGGAACCGTGAGGAATGTTTATTGCTCTGGGGGGAAGCATGGGAAAGAGTAAGTATGAGGACAATTATGAAAAACTGACCAAAAAAGTTCCTGTTTTACCATATTTCACCACAACTGTTGCCGGTTTTTTCTCACAGTTTACCCTGGCATACTCATTGCCTTGACTCTAATGGATCAAACCTGAAGAAATCAAAAACAATCTGGTGCTTTCATTTACCTTTTTACGGAGGTTTTCGATGCCGGAATTTGTCAATCCTTTTACCGGAAAAATACCGGATCAGCCCTTGACTAAAGGCGAACTGCTCCGGGCACTGAGACTCTCTCTTGCCGCTGAAGAAGAAGCGGTGCACATTTACGATGCTATTGCGGATGCCTGCACAGATGAACTTGCCAGGGCGGTTCTGAGGGATGTAGCGGAAGAGGAGAGAGTGCATAAGGGTGAATTTCAAAAGCTTATCGAGTTGCTTTCTCCCGAAGAATCCTCTTTCATGCAAAAGGGGGCTTCAGAGGTAGAGGAGATAAAGCAGAGCCTGGGGCATGAGCACTCTGTTATTGAACCCAGGAGTGTTGGAAACCTGAAGAAACGCATTGAATCGAAAGGATAAATGAAAATGTCCGATTTATTAAACAGAGATGATGCACCATTTGAGAGCGGTTTCTGGGATCTGATCGATCAGACTGTCAAATCTGTTGCAGAAAGTCAGTTAAGTGCACGGAAATTAATCTATTCTGACGGGCCGTTCGGGCTCGGTCTGCAGTTTGTACCCGGTACCGAAAAAGATACCGGAAAAGTGGAAAACGGCATGGAAATCACGGCTCCCATTTGTATGCCGCTTCCACTCTTTAATGCCTCTTTCACTCTTTCCGCCCGGGAGATTGAAGCTCACAAAAGAGATGGATTATCGTTGAGTCTTCAGCAGTTGGTCAGAAATGTACTGAACATTTGTACTCAAGAAGATTTATTTATCTTTTATGGACTGAAAGCCATGGGAATCCCGGGGTTGCTCAACAGTCCGGGGGTGCAGAAAAGTAAGCTGGAAGAATGGGATCAGGTGGGTGATGCCGTAGAAGCGGTAATTGCTGGTGTAGAAAAGCTTGACGCTGCCGGATTTCACGGTCCCTACTCTCTGGCGCTTTCAACTGCTCTATATAACAAACTGTTCCGTCGTTATCCCCAGACTGAAATCCTGGAAATGGATCACCTCAAAGCCCTTGTCACCGATGGAATCATAAAGGCGTCGGCAATTTCCTCAGGAGGAGTTCTTATAGCTTCCGGGAGAGCATTTGCATCTATTATTCTGGGCCAGGATCTCTCTGTTGGTTTTGAGGGCCCCTCAGGAAGAGATTTTGTTTTCACCCTTTCTGAATCCCTTGCGCTAAGACTCATTATGCCCTCATCAGTATGTGTTCTTGAAGGGGTCTCCTGAAATTTTTGACGCAGATTGCTTCGACAAGCTACATGAGAGGCTGTATATCCAAGTAATGCGAAGTGTTAACGTGCCGGAGTAATAGATAAGAAGGCTGGTGTGTTTGGCCCGAAGGTAAATTATTATTCCGGCAATTGAATATTTCTCATTCTATGCTGCGTAATTGACAAGTTTATGTTGAAAGAAATTCTTAACTTTATTCTTTTTCTTCTGCAAGCCTTTCATGTATTTACGGAGGCTTGT
>JAAYYB010000283.1 GCA_012515615.1 Fibrobacter sp. | reverse complement strand
TGACTCATATACTGCATCCATGATTAAAATTGCCGAAGAACTGATAGACCGCTATTCCCGGAGATCAGGCAAGTCTATTTACAAATTAAACGATATCTCATTTGATGCCGCTATGTCCCTGCCGGCACTGTTACCACATCTCATCGCACTTATTTCAGATGACGTACTGATCTATCTCACAAAAAAAGTGATTAATTATAATTACCAGCCTTATATATGCCCTGTTATCCGATTTTTGAACACAAAAAGAGATGGATCAAAGGGTACGCAGAATAATTCAATGAACATCCTGAGTGGCGCAGTCGCATTTCATTGCAACCGGAAAGAAAATGAAGCATCTATTAGCGGGAAGCGGGAGATCGACCTGGATCAGTATATGAAGCTTGTAGAGAACAGCTTCGATGAGACCGAGCCCCGATCTCATTAATCAGAACAGATGACCAAAAGATGATAAACGTGTTCAATAGTGTTCTGTTTATTTAGCACCTGGTCACAGTGACCAAAACCAACTCCAGCAATAATCCGGGTTACATGAGCAATAAATCCATCTACCGGCTCGAATTCCTCTGCTGTTTTGTTATGAAAAAATAAACACAGACTTTTTCACTTCTCCAGACTGCTCGTATGGAATCAAGTCTTATCCAGAAAAGGAATACATTTTACACATGTCGATTTACCGTCTGATTTACGCAAAGTTCTCTATCTGGGCGATGACGCTTGTATCCCTCTTTTCCTTCTCCACAGCATCTGTGCTCGAAAAAAAACCGCAGAGCCTTGTAATTGACACATTCACAAGCTCCGGGAATTCAAAAATTCCGGCTGGCTGGCGGCCGAGCCGCGATGACACCTCGATGTTTTCTGTCCGGAACGAAAAACAGAACTTCTTTACAAGAATATTTACAAAGGGTGGTTGTACCAGCATAGGAAAACTTTTCAGATTTTCCGCTCGTGAATACCCGATTCTCACATGGAAATGGAGAGTCAACAGCCTTCCGGAAGGCGCGAAAGAAGATAAAAAAAATGCCAACGACAGCGGGGCCTCTGTTTATATAATTTTCAAAGGCAACTTCAAGCTCAACAACATTCTGAAGTACGTCTGGAGCTCTACACTGCCAGAAGGTTCAGTGACAGACAGTCCTTATAATAAAAATGCCAAAATAATCGTGCTGCGAAGCGGCAGTACCGATACCGGTAAATGGGTTACTGAAAAAGTAAATATCCGTCAGGACTACAAACGTCTGTTTGGAAAAGAACCCCCGCCTGTTGAGGGAATAGCGATCCTCAGCGATGCAGATAACACAAGATCAGTAGCAGCAGCAGACTATGATGACCTTATGGTGAGAATGGATACTGAAGAATAAATTCGTAATTCATAATTGACATTTTATAGCCCTATTTCACTACCCTGCACAATATTTTCTCTCTCTAATACTGCATTTAAAAAGGCAATAGATTCCGCTTTCTTTGCACTCCACATCGGGGCAACAAGTCCCAGACTTTCCTTTGAATCTGCCATCAGGCGGTGAATATACTGGTCGGGACGAATCAGAGGAAGAAAGCCGCAGATAATTCCGGAGTACTCCTCAAGTGTCAAAACTTTCAATGTTCCGGCATTGAAGGACTCTTCTAATGCAGTCCCGCGTATCACCATCAGTTGATGAATCTTTACACCGCTTACCGGAAGTGAAGCGATATCGCGGGCTGTCTGAAGCATCTCTCTTTCACTCTCCCCCGGAAGACCCATCATGACATGCGCGACAGTCTCTATTCCCGCATTACTTAGTCTCTCTACAGCTTTGCAGAAATCGTTGAAAGTATGCCCCCGGTTCAGCCTCTGAAGGGTGCTGTCATTTGAGCTTTGAAGTCCCAGCTCGATACACAGATAGGTTCTCGAGGCCAGCTCCTCAAGATAGCCGTAGATAGAATCGTCAAAACAATCGGGGCGGGTCCCGATTGCAAGCCCGATAACACCCGGAACCGAAAGAAGCGGCTCGTAAACATCTTTGAGCCTCTGCAGTGGGCCGTATGTATTTGAGAAAGGCTGGAGGTACGGAAGAAAAGCCTCAAATTTAGATGATCTTCTTACTGTATCGATAAGCTGCGCAAGCGGGGAAACTGTACTGAGCGCCGCAGGACTGAATGAGACATTGTCACAGAACCTGCACCCCTCAGAGCTCTTCGTTCCATCCCTGTTTGGACAGGAAAAACCGCCATTTAGAGGCACTTTCAGAACCGGGATCCCGAATTTTTCTTTGAGGTAGGTGCGATAGGAGTTGTATCGGATCAATTTCAGTATATTTCCTTTGTATGGTCACAAGTCACAACGGGCTGCGCATGGCAAAGTGCCTCTCTTTTGTTTGGGTTTTACCCTCAATAGCGCCGAGTTGAGTGGTATGTTCCAAAATGGAACTAACCACTTGCTCATCCAGCTCGCCGCTTTCAAAGATGTTTTTCAGGTGCTTGGTTATGGCTGGTCTCTGGACATCAAAGAGTTCGGCCATCTTCTTTTGCGTCAACCAGATAGTTTCGTTTTGGAATATGGTGTCTATTTTGACTGCGCCGTCTTCGGTTTTGTAGCGGATTAATTCAGAGTAGTTCATGGAGTTATCTCCGCTATTTTCTCGCAAAGGGCGCGAAGGGGTTTATTCATTTGTTTTCTCCTACTTATAATCCCCGCGCCCCACCGACGGAGCACAGGACGTGCGGAGGCGGTTTCTTTCTTTCATTATTTGCCATTATCGTCTTTGTTATTGAGCAGCCTCTTTTCCATCTCCTCCAATTCCTTTAAATCTTCTTCATCTGCTTTTTTTGCTTCTGTTATCTTCCGCTTTTTGTCAAATTCGTCGTATCGCTCTTCAGCAATCTTCTTGGCTACTTCAGCCTTTACAGTGCCTGCATGAGTGAGGAGCGCTTCTTCATTTTGCTTCAGAAAGGCATCAAGTTTATCAGACCACTCTGCCATGGTCACGGTTCTTCTTTTGCGAGCCTGTCGTTCGGCATAATCGAGATACATGGTGACAATCTCGTTTAAATCCTTTATCTCTTCTTCTTTCAGGTAATTTTTGGCAATGGAAACATCGTATTTACGAACAATGGAACCACGCCATGTAGTAAGTCCCATGTTTGGCTTGTCAGGGTTACTACGGGATTCAATGAGTTCTGCGGCGGTTTTACCGGTAGTCGCCCAGAGCATTTTATTCTGTACTTTTTTAAAGAAAAGCTGTGCCGCTTCGGAATTTTTGTCGTAATCAATGGCAGTGGTATAAATATCCCTGATTTTTTGATAAAAACGCTTCTCAGAGGCTCGAATATCCCGAATTCGTTCCAGCCATTCGTCAAAATAATCCCACCGTTCAGATTGTTTGAGCCGTTCATCATCCATGGCAAAACCCTTGATGATGTATTCTTTCAGAATTGCCGTTGCCCAGATTCTGAACTGGGTCGCCCGTTTGGAGTTCACCCG
>JAAYYB010000282.1 GCA_012515615.1 Fibrobacter sp. | reverse complement strand
TCACCAGAAACTTGAAACAACGACATCCGTCTTTGCACTCCCGGATGGTACCTCTGTCGGCCAAATAGGTATTAGAGTAGCAGAGACAAGAAATGAATTCAAGCCGATAAGCGGACAGATCAAAGGGTTAATTGAGAGCCGGGATGTAATAATTCCAAAATACCAGGAAAAACTCGATACTCTTGCAAGAAGCCTTGTCGAAAAAGTAAATCAGCTGCACACAACCGGTTATAACCTTAACGGATACACTGGTATTGAGTTTTTTGATTCAAGAACAACCGGCGCATCTGACATACAGCTAAGTTCCTCTATCCTGACTTCTGTTCACAATATCGCAGCAGCAAGTGGGGGGGAATTGCATACGGCAACCCAGAATGTGCTTGCGGCAGGTGGTCACAATTTCGGCGCTGCCCCTCAGCAGCTCTTTCGTGACCCGACCTGGGCTGCACCGGTTGAGGCACGAAATGTAGTCAAAGGAACCGCGATCGTCTCTTCCCCCGATGCAGTGCTGACCGAAGGAACGGATTATGTGATCGATTACATTCATGGCACAATCCAGATGCTGCATGCGGGATACGATTCAGTTGATCTGAGAGTTGATTTTCAGTACAGAAGCGGCGGATTTCAGGGGCCCGGTGACAACACAAATTCAGTTGCGATCGCAAAGCTGCGCAGTGATATGACAATGGAGCAGGATCTACATGGTAATTACACGTCAACATTCACCAGCTTCTACAGCGCCTTTATCGGCGAGCTGGGGCTTAACCGAAATGAAGCCAGTGCGAGCCTGGAAACAAGGCAGTTTCTAATTGAGCAGTACGAATCACACCAGGATGCCATAGCAGGTGTATCGCTTGATGAGGAGATGGGAAACCTGATCAAATACCAGCACACATATCAGGCTTCAGCCAGGCTTATCACAACGATCGACCAGATGCTTGATGTTTTATTGAATATGTAAATCGGAGGAATTATGAGAGTCACAGTTACAGAACTTAACCGCAATGTACAGCATGTTATTCATGAGCGGTACAATGATCTGGCACGCCTCCAGGAACAGCTTGCGACCGGCAGACGCCTTATGAGGCCCTCGGATGCTCCGGTGGATGTCGCAAATGACCTGAACCTGACCTCCGAAATGAAACGGTTCCAGCAGTACAATAAAAACATCAATGATGGTCTGGGATTCATGGCTATTACCGGGGATTCGATGGACAGCATGAATATTCTGATGCAGCGATCAAGAGAATTAGCCATCCAGGCCGCATCTGATACTAAAACCGCAACCGAACGGGTAATTATAAACAAAGAAATCGAACAGGTTTTTCGTCAGTTAATTACTCTGATTAATACTCAGTACAAAGGCGAATACGTCTTCAGCGGTCCGCAGCATAAGATCCCTCCTATTGTTTTAAACAGTTCTCCTGCGGATTCCGTTGATGATTACAACCTTTTCAGAATGGCCTCTTACGATGCCAGCGCAAGCGGTGTCGGTACGCCGGTCCAGCTCTTCAATTCATTTGATCAGTCTCCTATTACAAAGCTGATTCCGGGTACTTTCAGTCTCAGTATCGGAACTACTACTTACATTGAAAACACAGACTATTCCGTTGATTATGAGGCAGGAACAATAACACCACTTAATCCGGATCTGGCTATTGATGTCATGAGCAACTATTCAGTTGACGGCGTCAAAATGAAGTTTGAGTACCTCTCAAAAGGTAAAAATATCTACGGTGAAACGATTTCAGGCAAAGGTGAGATCCTCAGGGAAATTGAAGCCGGAGTGACAATGGCGATCAACATACCTCTTGAAGAGATGATTACCGATTACTCCAGCGGAAATGAGCTGACAGGAATGATGATCCGTTTCGGGGAAAGTCTGTTAAAAAATGATCAGCCCGGAATTGAAAGAGCTATCGAGGAGCTGGACAAAGTGTTTAATACCATGCTCTCGGCCCAGACAAGAAACGGTGCAAAAATTAACCGTCTCGAAACGACTCTTTACCGTAACGAAAGCCAGACTACAGGCATAGTTGCACAGATTTCGGTGCTTGAGGATGCCGACATGGCCGAAACAGTAAGCAAATACATGCTGACTGAAAACGTGTATAAGGCTGCTCTGCAGACTGCAACACGCGTTATCCAGCCATCACTGGTCAATTTTCTCTAGCAGGTAGGTAAAATATTCCCTCTGTCTGATGAAAGAGGATCAAAAAATGGCGAAATTAGACAAAAAAACGACAAAAAGATTTGGCACGCATGTTGCATAATACTGCAAAAAGCAAGGAAGCAGGCAAGGTCAGGATGACTCAAGGAGGGCAGTTCGGGAAAGAACCGGCTGCACGGAAGCACCAATAAAAGGAGGGTTTTTATGCCTCGCATCAACCACAATGTACCGGCGATGATTACTGGTAATTCGCTCAGAGCAACTGATCGAAACCTCGCCAAGTCACTGGAGAAGCTGTCAACCGGTTTGCGTATCAACCGCGCCGCTGACGATGCAGCCGGATTAAGCATTTCTGAACAGTTGCGCACACAGGTAGGCGGACTGTCTATGGGCACAAGAAACGCCCAGGATGGTATAGCACTGTTTAACATTGCAGAAGGAGCCCTGCATGAAGTAAACTCCATGATGCAAAGAATGCGCGAACTGTCAATTCAAGCAGCCAACGATACCCTGACATCAACCGACAGGTCTTTTGTTCAGGCTGAAATCACCCAGCTCACAACTGAAATTGACAGAATAGTGGGAGGCGCACAGTATAACGGAATGAGCCTTCTCAATGGGGATGAACCATGGGGTACAGGATTAGGCGGAGTACTCCACATCGGAGCCAACTATGAAGCTTCAGACAATATCATTCAGTTCAAAATCGACTCTATTAGCACAGAATCAGTTGGAATCGCTACCACAGATATCAGTCTAACAGCTCAATCAAGCGCCACAGCAGCTATTTCTGCTCTGGATGAGGCTTTGTCCAGCGTAAATACACTGAGAGCAAATATCGGTTCCATCGTAAACCGTCTCGAACACGCCCTGACCAGCCAGGAGAACCAGGTGCAAAACATGCAGGCCGCTGAATCCGTGATTCGCGATGCTGATTTTGCACATGAAACAACTGAGTACACAAAGCACCAGATCCTTATGCAGTCATCAAATGCCATGCTTGCTCAGGCGAACGTGATTCCTCAAAACGTTCTAAACCTCCTCCAGGGATAATTACTGCTAATCCAGGCCTTGCCGCTGTCCTTTGATAGTATGAGGGCAGCGGCAACCCTCTTTAATGATTGACAATCTCGGGGCGATAAACGATTTTTATTATTCTATCGTACCAGTACCCACGGGGGAGCCTCCTATATTATGGGTGATTTCTTTAAGAACCTTGTTTATTCCAAAGATGATGTCTTGACATTTCCGTCAGGAATTCCAGGTTTCGAAAAAAACAGGGAATTCGTCATTGTTTCAATACCGGAGTACCAGCCATTTGAGTGGCTTGTCTGCATTGACGGCTCTCGACTGCGCTTTGGTGTCATAAACCCTCTTACTTTCCTTCCCGATTACGCACCGAATATTGTGAAGGAACAGTTGGAAGAGCTCGCAATATCTAAAGCAGAAGATATCCTGCTATATGTAATTGTGACCATAAGGGAAAACCCTCTGGAATCAACTGCAAATCTTGTCGGACCGATTGTCATTAACCGCACCAGACGTATCGGAAAGCAAATCATTATTGATGATGAACGCTACACCACGCAGGAACCAATTCTGAGGAAAAAATAGACATGCTGGTCTTAACAAGAAAACTCGGCGAATCAATACGTATCGGTGATAATATTACTGTAAAAATAGTCGACCTTGACGGTAGGCATGTAAAACTTGGCATCGAAGCACCAAAGAACATCGCCGTAAACCGTGAAGAAATTTACGAGCGAATTCAACGCGAAAACCGCGCTGCCTCTATCTCTAAAGATCAGGGCCTGGAAAATATCGCCTCCGCCCTCCGTAAAAGCAAAGAGTAATCTACTCTCCTGCACTCTCAGGGCGGAATCTCACTTTACAGTACTAAAATAATCGTTTTTTTCAGGGCAAATCTGCCGTAAGAACATGTGTGCTGTCATCGGAAGTGTTGAACCAGAACATGACCATCTTATCCTCTGTAGTGAAGCAGTCGCCTAAACTGGAATGTATGGAGCAGGGATAGATCTCTTTGTACAACTCGACAGCCCGATTGATCATGTGTCTCTGTAGCTCGTTCATATTATGTTTATCGGCATTACCGTTGAATTAGTTTAGCTTTCCCGGGAGAGTTTAAAAATGAACCCAGAACAGACAAATCCCCTCTTTATACTTACCATGGGCGACCCTGCAGGGATAGGGCCGGAAATTGCCGTAAAAACGCTCCACAATTTTAGCAGCCACTTCGATATTGCAGTACTTGGCGACCTTTCTGTTCTTATCCAGGCGGCCGGTTTTGTGGGCCTCTCTCCAAGGTTCAACCGGATGCTGTCAGCGAAGGATTTCAAGCGCTCTGCCATTAATGTTATCGATGCCGGTCTCATTTCACCCGGTCAGTTTGAAATCGGTAAAGCCCAGCCTCAATGTGGAAAAGCAGCATTTGAATACATAACAAGAGCAATAGACCTTGCAATGAGAAACGAAGTCGCCGGTGTAATCACAAACCCCATAAGTAAAGAATCGCTGAAAATGGCCGGTATAAACTACCCCGGGCACACCGAAATATTCGCCGACAAAACCGGAACCAGTGATTTCACAATGCTGTTCCTTCTTAAGAATGTAGGTGTGGCACATGTAACCACTCACTGCTCATTAAAAGAAGCTATCATCCTGATTTCAAAAGAACGCGTTCTCAAAAATATTCACCTGCTCCATAAAGCAATGAAAAATCTGGGAATAGAAAAACCCCGAATTGCCGTTGGTGGACTCAACCCCCATGCAGGAGAAAACGGACTTTTTGGTGATGAAGAGATAAATCACATCTCCCCTGCCATAGAACACGCAATTAGTGAAGGCATAAACGCCTCAGGCCCCTACCCTCCCGACACTATTTTCATGCGGGCATTCAAAGGTGAATTTGACGGGGTGGTTTCGATGCTTCACGATCACGGGTTTGTGGCACTGAAATCACTGGACTTTGAACACGGAGTCAACATCACGACCGGCCTGCCTATTATCAGGACATCTGTCGGGCATGGCACTGCTTTTAATCTTGCGGGTTCAGGAGAAGCTTCTACTGAGAGCCTTAAATCAGCCATGAACGCCGCCTACATGCTTTACAGCAGAGGCAGGCGCTCATAACCTGTTTTTTAAATCAGAATTCCAGCAGTTCAACATCAAAAATCAACCACGCATCCGGCGGTATCACTCCGCCTGCTCCTCTGTGGCCATAACCAAGCTCAGGAGGAATCAGGAGTATTCTCTGCTCACCTTTTGACATGTCAAGCAATGCCTCATCCCACCCCTGAATCACCATGCCTGCACCGGCATTGAACTCCAGCGGTTCCCCGCGATCCCTTGAGCTGTCAAACTTCCTGCCATCTGCAAGCGTACCGGTATAATGCACCTTTACCTTTGTACCGGAAGCAGGCTTGGGGCCCTGACCCTTTTTCACAACAACATACCTGAGACCACTGGGGGTCTTTACAGCTTCGGGATATTTCTGTTCGATTATTGCCACCTGGCTTTCCATCTCTTTTTCCCTTTTGGCCTTTTCAGATTCCTTAACTTTTTTAATCATGGAATCAAATGCCTCCTGATCTGCTTTAAAGTTCTTTGCATCCTCGCCTACCCTGACGATCTTTACAGATTCAATCTTGTCTTTTGCCTCGATCTTTTTCACAACATCCATGCCCTCTATCACCCTGCCGAAAACCGAATGGCGGTTATCCAGGTGCGGAGTTGCACCCAGAGTAATAAAGAATTGACTTCCATTAGTACCGGGCCCGGCATTAGCCATGGAAAGAATACCTTCGGAGCTGTGTTTTAAGTCAGGGCTGAATTCATCGGGAAACTGGTAGCCCGGACCGCCGGTGCCGTTTCCGCTGGGGTCACCGCCCTGGATGACAAAACCGGGAACAACCCTGTGAAATGTCAGCCCATCATAATATTTTACGCTGCCCCTCGATGATTTAATGGTACCCTCGGCGAGTCCCACAAAATTGGCCACAGTCATCGGTGCCTTCTGAAACTCGAGTCCAAGGACAATTTTCCCTTTGGAAGTAGTGAGTTCTGCGTATAATCCGTTCGGATATTGAGCGGAACATGAGAGTACAGAACATGTAAGTATCACAGTTAACAATCCCTTCATAGTTGAGACCTTCCTGATTAATCCCAGTCGAGTGGTGATTTCATCGGCTCCGAAGAGCCTTCTTCTGGATTTTCTTTAGCTTTCTTGAAATTTGCTTCTATTTCTGTTTTTCTCTTTTTTTCCTCCTCTTTGGCTTTCTGGAATTTATCATCCCAGGCTGTTGTTTTATTGCGGTTTTTCAGAAATTCTTCAAAATTAGCTTTTTGCTGATCTGCAGTTTTATGATCAACAACTTTTCCAGTAGCCGGGTCTATCCAGAGCATTCCTTTGCACATCGGACATTTTACCTCAAAAAGACTCATATGCTACCCCCGTGATTAAAATTAAACCTGAATTAAGTAATATACAACCTAACTTATGCATCCGGGAAGGGATGAAGCGCATTTAGACCTTGCAGTAGAAGGTTTGAACAAATCGCCGGTGCACTCCACTGGTGGTACTCTGGGATTTGTGAAAGACTTTATGCACAAGGGATAAGTTGCAATTTATCCCCCCCCCCGGGTGCATAAGCTAGGTATGTGCATTGGTCAGCGGTTTTATTGTCACTGATCTTTTTTTCAGCAAATACACAAATATCCAAAGTGAGAAACGGCATAAAATTTGGTTCCTGTTTATTCTTATCTGAGCTAAAAGATACCTCGATAATTCTATTAGCAGCATTAGACATGTATTACATTAAAGAGAGCGTGTTGTTTGCAGGTCCGGCCATGATTCATGGCTGATTTTGATGCTATTTTAACCAGAATAAAAGCGTTTAAATAAAGAAAATGAGAATATATGAATGATAATCTGAAAATTGATAACTTTAAAGAACTGATTGAAGATCCGCTCCAGAAAACTGACAGCCAATCATATGATTTCATAAAGCGTTTTTTTAAAGAAACCCGCATTGGGCAGCAAAATCCTTATTCAGTACTGATCCAGAGGCTTACCGGAAAGAGTATTCCTCCGCGGGATGCCAAGACATCATGGAGACATATTCTGGAAAACAAAAAAGGTATGGAACGGAAGTTAGGACGAACTGTAGGAATCCAGGCTGCTGCTATCGATTTCTTCGAAACTCAGCAGCCCTCAGACTTCCTTGCCGTTCCCACTCTTCAGGCCCCTGATACAGCGGCCAAAACAGGTGAAGAATGGATCCAGAAGGCCTATACGCCAGGTTATTACCTTGAAAAGCTCAAAGAAGAGATGCTCAGGGCGAAAAGGTACAAACACGCCCTATCCTCAATAATGATAGATATTGATGAATTCAGGAAGGTGAATGAAGTGCTGGGTTATGAGGTTGGAGACAGAATTTTGACCGTTGTTGTAAAAATAATAAAAAGGGCCATTAGAACTGTTGATATCCTCACACGTTACTCCGGTGACCGTTTTATGCTTATACTGCCCAACACAAATAAGCGTGAGGCGATGGAACTTGCAGAGAGACTGCGTGCCAGCATAAATGAAAAAACAAAACGCATCGAGGCACTTCCAACCGGCGTCACAGCCACTCTCTCGGTCGGGCAGTGTTCTAAGGATGAATCCTCTAACGATTTTCTTAAGAAACTTGAAAGCACTCTCATTGAAGGCAAAAAAAGTAAACGGGATTTTGTTTACGCGATGTAGAGTCTAATGCAAAAGCTGAAACCATTAAATATTCACCCCCTGATCAGGATAATTCTTTTCTTCTATAGATTTGGTATAAATGGTAATTTGATTTTTCACACTGCTTGACTCTGAGCCGAACTTTGGCGCAGACGGTGAGCATATAGAATCTGGGAGAACCGTACTGCGGCCAGATTTATTTTTTTTCAAATTACAAGAGTTAATATTAGACGTCGTCCCGAAGTTGGTGGCAAATAGATTGCCTTTAAAATAAAAAAACCGGATATTCTATCTTTCACCTTGCAAGTAGAAAGAGGGAACTCCGGTATGAAGCTCGAAATTACTC
>JAAYYB010000281.1 GCA_012515615.1 Fibrobacter sp. | reverse complement strand
TATGACTTTCACCAGCTCTATAGGTTCATAAATCTGATATTCACCTGCTTTTGAAACCGCACCAATTACAAAAATTTTATTTGCGTAATAGGCTTCTATTGAAACGGAAATTACGGGGTTGTTCACATATGATAAGAGCTTGCCCTGCATTATCTTTACAAGTTGCGCACAGGTAAGTGAAGCGACATCTATTTCACCGATAACCGGGTAATTGATTCTCCCGTCGGGTCTGATCTTATGCCTTCCGGAAAACTCAGGATGTTCCACTACATTTATCGAGATAACATCACCGGCCTGTAAAATGTATTCCTGAGTATCACCGTAAGTCTGGAGAAAAAACGAAATCAGAAAAATTAAAAGTAATGAATGCTTCATATATCTTCTATTATTGTTATCTCCACTAACATCCGAATTCCTGCAGCCTATATATTCACAACTACGAAAGTATACCTTAGTGTTTAAAGCAAATCAAGAAGAAAGTTTCTCTAATTGGTTATTTACCTTTGTATTAGGTAGAACTCTTTCTGAATCTGTGTGTTTCCAAATAATAATTTCATCATCCGGAATTGCAAGTTTACGTTCATTATTTATACTACTCTTTTCGGAAGATGTCAATAAATACTTTATTGGTTTTTAAGAGTAGTGTCTTTCTGCTCAACGATGTTTTCGGTTGTGATAACGGGCTGAGCTGTTATTGGTTCGGTGATCCGGGGCTCAGATGATGGCGTAGTTGCAGGGGTTTCAAGCCGCTTTGTAGGCTTTGCGACTCTTTTCTTTGGGGAAGCCACTTTGGATTCAACCGTATCCCTGAGATTTCTGGAAATAGCCGCAGTATCAACATTTTCCTGCGCGGGTGGAGTGATTGATGAGTCTGATGCCGCAGTATCGGTTCCAGACTTGAATGGTATCGAAAACGCATATCCTTTCCGGGGCGTCTTATACTCTATCTTCAGATTTGATCCCGAAAAAAACAGAAACAAATAAGCAGATCCGCATACAATCAGTGCAACAAGCAACAGAGTTGCAGGAACTGGAAAAACATTCAGGGCAAACATCCCGTCTTTTGACCCCCTGCGTTTTTTTGCCATTCCTCTGCATTTCAGCAGAGAACTCTGAATATCCTGCAGAAAAAGAAGGCACTCCGCTTCAACCTTTTCATCACCTTTAATGTCTTCCAGAAACAGGTCTTTATAGTTTTTTTGTTTCCTGAACCATTCATCGAAATTTTCAGGCTGCGAGGCACTAATTTTTCTGAACAGGCTTTTTACCTCTGATCTCAGTTTCATGCAGATATCATCATGTGGAGTACCCTCGTTCCGGCACCCCATGTATATGGCATGAAGGTAAGGTGATGCCAGTGTGTAGAATGCATTTGGGTCACCTCTTGATGCAAGATGTATCAGAAGTCTGTGGTGGCAGGTAATATTCTTTCTCATTTCCTTAAAAATACTTTAATTCAGTGATTTCGCAAACCCTCGTGTTTGATACAATCGATGAATTATGTTATTTTGTGGATTGATTTTATGATTAGTATAGATACAGAAAAAAATATTTCATTCATGAAAAGGGCGCTTGATCTGGCGCGTTTTGCTAAAGGGAAAACTTTCCCGAACCCTGCAGTAGGAGCCGTTGTAGTATCCTCCGGAGAAATCGCAGGAGAAGGAGCCACTCAGGCCTGCGGCGGTGCTCATGCGGAAAAAGCCGCTCTTGTGGCCGCCGGGGACAAGGCTCCGGGGGCAACTCTCTACGTAACACTTGAGCCCTGCTGTCATTTCGGACGGACTCCTCCCTGTACCGATTTCATAATAAAATCAGGAATCAAAAGGGTTTTTGTCTCTGTGAAAGATCCAAATCCCCTTGTAGACGGAAAAGGAATAGCGCAGCTTAGAAACAGTGGTATAGAAGTATCTGTCGGGATGCTTGCGGATGAAGCCGGAGAACTCAATGAAGACTTCTTCTGGGCCATCACAAAAAAAAGAGCCTGGGTAACTCTGAAACTGGCCCTCACTCTTGATGGAATGATCGCCGATGCAAGGGGCGATTCTAAATGGATCACCACAGAACCTTCCCGTAAGCTGGTTCATGAACTCAGGAGATGTCATGCTGCAGTTGCGGTTGGCAGAAAAACTCTTGAACTGGATGATCCCCAACTGACCGTCAGACATGTAGATGGGCCATCTCCTGCAAGAATTGTCTTTTCTCCGGATGAAAATATCCCATCTCAAAATTATTTTTGTACCCATGCCGGAGAGTCAAGAACCATAGTTGTCGTGCGTGGTGGAGCGGCAGCAGATATTATCACCCGTTCCGGCATAGAATTCTGGTACACTGGGCAAAGTGATCATGAGGCGAGCTTGAATTCTTTTCTGGAAATGGCCTGCCTTCAAAACATTACCAGCGTTTTAATTGAAGGGGGGCAGAAGCTTGCATCACGGTTCCTGGAATCAGGATTTGTGAACAGGGTCTATCTGTTTTACGGCAACAAGCTTCTGGGCAGTGGTAAAAAAGGGATCTCGTTTATTCGAGAATTCCCTGTAAGCAGCAGTTTTCACCTGGAAAAGATCCGTTTCAGTCAGATTGGATCGGACTTTCTGGTTTGTGGAGTTCCTGTCCGCGAGCCTGCCAGCTAATCATTTTTGAACCGCTTTTGATACGGCTATTGCCAATGAGAGCGCATTGGGAGTATTTTCTCTTTCTTCTATATTATTATAATTTAGCAGAAAGACAGGCCAGGTCGTTGACAGGCTTCAGGATTAGTTACTTAAGATCAGAATTTAGTAACCGATTTGAAACTGATCAGAACCTGAAAGCAGAACAGAACCTGTTACAGGAAGAAGAAAATGTTTACCGGGCTGATTGAATGCATGGGAACCGTTAAGTCGGTCAACCGCAGCGGCACATCTGTGAAAATCAGCATTGTTCCCGGGATCGATGATTTTAATGTCCCTGATGGTGGTTCGGTATCAGTTGATGGGGTATGCTTAACGGTCGAAAAGAGTTGCGGCCGTGAACTTTTCTTCTCGGCAGTTATGGAAACCCTGAATCGTTCATCACTTGGCTCTATTTCGCATGGAAGGAAAGTTAATCTGGAACGTGCTCTCAGTCTGGGCGGCAGGCTTGACGGACATTTGGTATTGGGGCATGTTGATGGAATTGGAACAATCACCAGAGATCTGGATTTAAACGGAAGCATTCAAAGGAGCATCAGGTTCCCGGGTGAATTGAGACCCTTTATGGCTTTTAAGGGTTCCGTTGCAGTCGATGGTATCAGTCTGACAATTGCAGACACGGCTAATGATGAGATCACAATCTCTTTAATTCCGCTTACGATAAGCAAAACAACCATGGCTCACAAAAAAGCCGGTGATGTTGTGAATCTCGAATGTGATGTTCTGGCCAGGTATATTCATAATATGCTTCGGAAGGAAACTGGCGGTTCCGGAAACTCACTATTGGCAAAACTGGAAGGACTTGGATATTGAAAACGTTTTCTAAAATTCAGGAAATAATTGAAGATTTCCGGAACGGGAAATTCGTAATAATTGTTGACGAAGAAGACCGGGAGAATGAGGGGGATCTGGCATTTGCGTCCCAGTTGTGTACACCTGACAAAGTAAATTTTATGGCAAAGCATGGCAGGGGCCTGATCTGCGTGTCCATGGAAGGAAAGCGTCTTGATGAACTGCAGATACCAATGATGGTATCTCAGAATACCTCGAGATTTGAAACCGCGTTTACTGTTTCTATTGAAGCCAAAGACGGTACGACAACCGGAATTTCTGCAGCCGACAGGTCAACAACTATTCGTAAACTGGTCGACCCTTCCGCAAAACCTGAGGATTTTATCCGCCCCGGACACATGTTTCCTATTCGTGCCCGTGATGGTGGTGTACTTATCCGCAGCGGTCAGACCGAGGCTTCGGTGGATCTTGCCCGATTAGCCGGTCTTTACCCCTCGGGGGTCATCTGCGAAATAATGAATGAAGACGGGACTATGTCACGAATGCCTGATCTGATCAAGTTCAGTGCTGAACATGGCATAAAGATTATCAGCGTCGCTGATCTGATCCGCTACCGTACTGCAAAAGAAAAATTTGTAAAGCACTCTGCTTCCTCCCGTCTTCCTACCAGCTATGGTGTTTTCGATCTTATTGCTTATGAAGAAATCCTTACAGGTTCGGTCCACATCGCTCTTCAGATGGGATCTGTTGATCCGGAAAAGCCGGTGCTTGTCAGGGTTCACTCTGAATGTTTTACAGGCGATATTCTCGGATCGAGCCGGTGCGACTGCGGTCAGCAGCTTCATAAAGCAATGCAGGCAATAAGCTCTGAAGGCGGCATCGTCCTGTATCTGCGTCAGGAAGGCCGCGGAATAGGACTTGTCAACAAGATTAAAGCTTATGCTCTTCAGGATCAGGGACTTGACACCGTGGAAGCTAACGAACGGCTTGGTTTCGCTCCCGATCTTCGTGACTACGGAATAGGAGCCCAGATACTTGCCGATCTTGGAGTGCGCAAAATCCGCCTCATGACCAACAACCCACGCAAAATAATTGGCCTGGAAGGATATGGTCTGGAGGTGGTTGAGAGAGTGCCGCTGGAGATTTCTCCGGGGCAGGAAAACGCACGATATCTCTCTACTAAAAAGGAAAAACTCGGTCATCTACTCGAAGGAGGTCTGGTATGTCAGCCGTAATGGAAGGAAATCTTGACGGATCGGGGAAAAGGTTCGGGCTTGTGGCGAGCCGCTTTAATGAGCTTATTACCCGCAAGCTTCTTGAAGGCGCCATGGATTGCCTTGTACGCCATAACACCGAAACTGAAAACATAACCATAGTATGGGTTCCAGGTGCTTTTGAAATTCCTCTTGCCGCCCAGAAAATGGCCAGATCTAAAAAGTATGACGCCATAATCTGTTTAGGGGCCGTAATCAGGGGCGGAACTCCGCATTTTGATTATGTTGCCGCAGAGGTATCAAAAGGAATTGCAAATGTCAGCCTGAATGAAAATCTGCCTGTAATCTTCGGTGTGCTCACAACTGACACCATCGAGCAGGCTGTCGAGAGAGCCGGAACCAAGGCTGGAAACAAAGGATGGACCGCCGCGCTGGGTGCTATAGAAATGGTGGACCTGTTTTCAAAACTGTGAATGTACTATTTTGGTTTGCTCATCGTAATACACTGTTTGCGATCTAACTGTCTGGATACCAAATATGACTGAAAATAAAAGTGAAGGTCCCTTTAAAAACCGGCACAAAGCCCGGGAACTTGCTTTGCAGACTCTGTACGCCTGCGAAGTGGGTAAAAACGAGGATGAATGGCAAAGCATGCTCGACCGGATTGCCGACACCGGAAGCTTATCTCTCGATGTCAAAAAGTACGCTTCTGATCTGGTACAGGAGGTCTACAGCTCTTCAGGGAAGATAGATGAGCAGATTACTGAAAAAGCCGCCAACTGGGAGCTAAGGAGAATGGCGGCTATTGACCGTAATATTCTCCGGCTTGCTGTCGCGGAAATGAGCTGCTTTACACAGGTGCCGGTAAAAGTCGTAATCGATGAGGCGGTTGAACTTGCCAAGGAATTCGGCACTGAAGACTCAGGTAAATTTGTTAATGGAATTATCGATTCTATTCATAAGAAAATGAAAAAACAATCCGATACATCACGAAAGGATGGCCCTCAGAATGGAACAGACCCACTCCAGGCTTAATCGCATTTTTGCCATACTGGTATTTGCGATTGCATTTACCCTCTTTTTCCTTACTGCTGCTCCCACTGTCGCTTTCTGGGATTGCGGCGAATACATCGCTGCCGGACACTCTCTGGGTATTCCGCATCCTCCGGGCAACCCTCTTTTCATGATGATCTTACGGGTCTCAAGTATCCTCTTCTCCTTTTTTGAGGATGTGGGGTACAGGATGAACTTCATGGTGATACTGTCCAGCGCAGCGACTGCCTTTTTTATGTACCTGATCACTGTAAGGGTAGCCATCGCGATGATCGGTATTCCCGATACCAGATGGAAACGCCTCGTTGTATATACCGGCGGTGTGGTTGGAGGGCTTTTCGCGGTTACCGGAAGTACTTTCTGGTTCAGCGCCGTTGAGGCATCTGAAGCAAATCCATCTATGCTCTTTGTCGCAATTTCAACCTGGCTCACTCTGGTCTGGGCTCAGAGTAAAGATCCTAAAAGAGACAAATACCTGGTTCTTCTTACATATATCAGTTTTCTGGGCATAGGGGTACATATGTACTCCATGATTGTCCTTCCGCCTATTTTCCTCTTTATCATTCTCTGGGACAAAGAAAAACGCAAAGACTGGCGGGTATGGCTGACTGCATGTTTGATCGGTATTGTAATTAAAGATATGCCCCTTTTTATCTGTGTGGGTAGTGCAACTGCTCTTGGTACACTGGTAATGTCACTTTTTGAGGGGGCAAATCAGAAAAAGTGGCGCTTCTGTTTCTGGGTCGCTCTTCTTGCTGTTGTGGGATTCTCATCTCATCTTTACATACCAATCCGCTCTAACCTGGAGCCGATGATCAATGAGAACCATCCTTCCAACTGGACATCATTCGAGGAATTTCTCGATAGAAAACAATACGGCTCTGATGATATGTTTTCCCGCATGTTCTGGCGCAGAGGAGAGCTGTCACGTCAATTCGGTATAGATGGTCATATGGGCTATGGAGGATTTCACCTCACCCAGTTTTTCCAGCTCGGACCCCAGGATACTGAAAAGAACTATTTCGATGACGGGGCAATGCAGGGAACAGGTAAGCTGATAGTCTATCTTATCCCGACATTTTTCATGATTTTCGGCATGTATTATCTCTATCGGAGAGACCGGAATTTAGGCATCTTTCTTATAACACTATTCATTATTTCATCGGTGGTGATGGTCTTTTATATGAATTTTGCCGATGGTACGCGGCCTGAACACAGGGATTATCTCTACTGGCTCAAAACCGGCAAACAGGGCCCTATGCCCACTGTGCACAGGGAGGTCCGTGTCCGTGACTACTTCTTCGCTTCCGCTTTCATGTACTTCGGGATGTGGATGGGAATCGCCGCTACAGCAGCCATGCATTATCTGTTTACAAACAAAAACAGGATGCTCCGTACAACAGTGGCTCCTGCCGCAGCAGTACTTTTCATGGTCTCACCGGCTCTTCCTATAAGTCAGAATTACGAAAAGAGCTCCCGCAGAGGCGATTACGTCCCCTACGACTACGCATACAACCTGCTGATGTCCTGTGAAGAAAACGGGATAATATTCACCAATGGAGACAACGACACATTTCCGCTCTGGGCTCTGCAGGAAGCCTACGGAATCCGCAAGGATGTCCGTATTGTCAATTTGAGCCTGCTTAATACCAAATGGTACATAAAGCAGCTCAAGGAGCTGGAACCCAAGGTCCCGATCTCCTATTCAAATGCTCAGATTGATGCACTGAACCATTCGCTGAATCCGATCATGGAACCGACCAGGTACAACATGCCCGGCGCAGGCATAACTGTCACACTCCCTTCCCGCAACGAGCTTCAGGCTCTCAGGGTTCAGGATCAGATGGTCGTGAATATTGTGGATGCAAACAGGTGGAAAAAACCTGTCTATTTTGCCGTAACCGTTTCAGATGACAACCTCATGGGGCTTGGTCCATATCTTAAGATGCAGGGACTGGCTTACAGGGTGATGCCGGTTGAAATACCGGAAAACGAGAGAATGGATATCCCGCGCACAGTTCATCTGCTCGATAATGTTTACAAGTTCAGAGGACTGGGTGACGGATCAGCCCGCCTGAACGATACATCTGAGAAACTTCTCTCAAACTATGCGGCATCTTATATCCAGATTGCCCTAGTCTTGAGAAAGCCATTGATGGATCTTAAAGATCAGATCGCACGGCTTGAAAAGACCCCGTCTGCCTCAGCAGATTCTATCAGCATCCTGTCTGAAATGAAAAAACAGTATCAGGACACCTTGGATCTTGCTGTCGGCAAACTTGATCAATGTGTAAAAATTATGCCCTGGGACTGGAGGCCAAGGGTTTTAAGGCATGAACTGCTGGTCTCTCATGACCGTATCGGGGAAGCCGAGAAGGCAATGCGTGAAGCAATTGCACAGGATCCGGAAAATGTCGAGTACCAGAAACTTCTGGCTCAGGCTCTGGAACAGAGCGGAAAGAAGCTGGAAGCCAACGAAATCCTCAAGAAGCTTCTGGCAAACGACCCTGATCCATGGTTTGTCCATGCGTCAATCGCACGCAACTATGAGGAACTTGGAATGCTTGACAGCGCGAAAAATATCATGCAGCAGTTTGCTAATTCCCATCCGGGAGACCGCAGGGCAGCATCTTACATTCAGCGCATAGATCAGATGAAAAAGAGTGCCGACACTGCGATGAAGTCTGATACCGCGAATGCAGCTCCGGTTTTAAACTGAAGTTTTACTTATGTGGCGTGGCCGGGGGATGTCCTGAAAAGGGCATCCCTTTTTTTTTTGATTCTATATATGCATTGTACTGGAACGCCAAAGCCGGCAATCCCAAGGCCCTCTATTTTCTATATAATCTTCAGGGATTTTTATCACTCTTTCCAATATTGCTGGTAAAGCTATTTCAGTCATAATGGTCATAAAGGCAGACAATTACAGTGTGAACTTTACCACAAGGGATCTTTCAGCAGGAACGTACTTTCTTAAACTTAATGCTGTTGATATAGAAGGGCGGGCCGGAGTAGCGCAGTCGAAGGTCAATGCGTTGAAGTTAACAGTTATATAAAAAGGGGACGGACTATTTACATATGTTTTAGTCCGTCCATTTTATTTTTATCTTACAATTGAAAATGCTCTGGTCAAGATTTTCCCATCTGCTTTCATTTTGAAGATAAATATTCCGTTACTTGGTAAAGACGCCAATTTATTGTCCAGCCTCAATCGGTGATATCCTGCTTTTTTATTTCCTTCATCAAGTACAGATAATGCTTTACCCTGAATGTCATAAATGAATATCTGAACAGATGAGTTTTCAGGAAGCCCGTAACTGAGAATGATACCCGAACTGCCCGGTAATACCCTGATGAATTGTTTCAAGGGGATTTTTTGTGAATATAGAGCTGTTCCGGTAACCGAACACTTTATATCTGTATATCCTCCCATGACATAGTCGTTATTTACATTAACACCCTCCAGTACTGCAGTGTACACTCCGGAAGTTCTTTTACCGGTATATACACCTGTCCAGGTGGAATCATTTGTTTTTTCCAGATTTACAGCGGCAGGAACACTCGAGGAGAGCTTATATCCGGGCGGATAGAGTCGGCACCACACGGAATTGAACACCCCGTTTGCTCTGACTGTTACAGCCAGTCCCTGAGAGGTCTCCTCGCCCCATACCGTGTCGAAATCAGCAGTGATGGCTTGAAGCTGCTGGCTTCCTCCAATGTAAATGTTTGATGCAATATCCATGTCCAGTGAATTACTGTAGGTACCATTGTTGTCGCAGTTAATGAGAGGATTTGCCTTGTTGGCTCCGGGGGCATTGAAATCGGACCACTGCAGCGCATTGTTGAATGCACTGGCAAGGTCTTTTCCAAGGTATACCGAATTCCAGATAGACCATCCGAAACTTTTACCCAGGGAAAAGTAGGCCGCATTGGATCTGTCCGAAGAACTTATGACAACACGGTTCTGGGTGTATACGGTACGGAGCTTTGAAAGAAAGGTTCCGCTGTAGCAGAAGTCGAGTATTACAACTATCTGTGAAGACGGCTCCAGATCTCCGTAGCTGTCAAGCCATGCCGCAAGGGTATCGGGAGTAAGATACTCCTCTTCGTTGAGATAGAACTTGCCGTTATTTAGTGATGATGAGCCGTGTCCCAGAAGGTAGATGACAAGAGGAATCGAATTCTTGACATCGTTTTTAACAGCAGAGCTCAGAAGATAACTGCGCATGGTGTTGAGCGTTACTTTGGTGGTGTCGACAATTTTAGAATTAATCAGAGGGCTTGAGAGACTCTGCCATCCTACGGGGTTCATATAATAGATCTGTTTGTTGCTGAAGCCACGATTACGAAGCTTCTTATAGGCCCAGTTGCAGTTGGGAGCGATATTCTTAGTAAAATAAGAATAATCATCAAAGGCTGTTCCGGCAACAATGAGCGCCCGTCCTACTCCGGTCTGCACCGGGATCCACATCGTGTCGCTTGACATGGCTGTGCCCTCATTGTCTGTAGCGATCAGGTAAAGACCATGGAGTCCCAGGGAGAATGTATCGGAACTTATCTCCAGCACTTTGCCGTTGCCAAGCCTGCCCTGCAGTGTGGAATACCACTTAACACTGGCCAAGCTGTCATCTTCTTCTGTGGCGAACTGGTCCCGATCATGAGCACGGCCGGTAAGCGTAATGGTACCGCTGCCCTTGATGATCAAACCATTGTCAGGGCCGACCGATACTGTTTGTGCAAAGGGAAGCCGATTGGTGATTTCCAGTGTATCTGTGGCGGGAAGAGATGTGTCGCGTTCATTATCGATTACACGTAATGTGATAACATGGGTGCCGATTTTTAGTGTATTTACTTTAAGATTGAAGCTGGCGGTGCTTTGAGAAAAAACTCCGTTGAGCGATGATGACCAGAGATATTTACTGATACGTGCCCCGGTGCCTGCATCGTCAGAGTCATCCGCAGTGGCAACAAAGCTGACAGTTGCTGCGGTATCCCAGGGGGTAGGGGATGGAGTGATCTCTGAAATTTCACAGTATGGATCTGCTACTGCAGTACCGGAGAGGCTTACAGTAAAATAACCGTCCGAGTGATTGACGGTAAGTGTTGCACTGTAGCTTCCGCCACTGGGATCTGTGGGTTCAAATCTGACGGGAAGTGATATGCTGTCAGTTCCGGGAATCGATGAGGGCAGAGCGGTGACGCTGAAACAGTCTCCGGTGCATGACCAGTCAGTAAGAGTGACTGATCCTGAAAATACAATTCTGCATCTCGTCATTAATAAATTCAGGATAACAGTTTATCAGGCTGTAGGAAGCGGTTAATCTGCCATAACCGGCTTCATCGAGCCCATCAACGATGCAGTTAACAAAGGATACGATGCCGCTACCGCCCCCTCCTTGTCTGTATGATCTGTAGAGAGTACTGTTGTTCCAGTTTACCATGCAATCGCTACCTGATGGTGTGGTCTGGTTGTAATTACCATAAGCAAGGCATCGGTTCACAAATGTTTCACCGTAACCAAACAGAAAGCGACAGGTGTTGTCATACAAAATGCATCCTTCTACTGTCTGTTTAGCAGCTGCAAATAAAGAGCCTTGAGACTCTGATGTGTTTCTGAATGCCAGCGTCCTTGTTATATGACTTGTATCTTCCCCGCCGAATGCCAGACAAAAATCGATATTGTTATCGTATATCCGGCTTGAATCGATGTTAATTCCACTTATAGACTGCAAAAGAGTAAAGGACGAATTCCCGAAAATCTCAGAGCTGTCAATAATAAGGGGAACATCGTTATCAGTATGGAAAACCAGTGAGCCCTTGTTGTTGAACAGGGAACAATGGCTGAAAGCGACACTTGCCTGGGAAAAAATCGTTGCTGCAGTGTCGCCGTTTGAATAAATAGAGCAATAGTTATATTTTGCGTGTCCAGCCGCGAGAACACATCTGTTCTGATAGATTTTCATTCTGTTAAAAGTGAGTTCCGCAGATGAAAAATATAGATTAACGTCACAATAAACCGCCCCGCCATAAGTGGTTTTCCCGTCCATGTCCAGAGATCCGTTAATAATAGAAAAAGCTGAAAAGATAGTTTTGGAATCTTGACAGTAAAAAACAAAACCAGAGTCATCGTCGGTATTGTCACCATCCACGATGGTTGAGCAGATATCGCTGGTGTCGAGGCTGAACATGTAATATGAAGTCAAAGTCAAATCTTTGCTGACAATCCTTATGCCATGCTCATGATAATGCCCGGAATAAAGAATAATCGTGTCGATTGTTGATGCACTATCTACGGCTTTCTGGATGGTACTAAAGGGTTTATCGTAGGTTCCTTCTCCAGTTTCATCGCTGCCGGTCGTGGAAACGTATACTCTGGCATATGCGGTTATGGTAAGTAGAAAAATAAAGATGAATGCATGTTGGATTTTCACAGCGGGTCCTTTCTGATAATCACAACTACAGTTTATATAATATTGTGCTGCAGATGATCCAGAGCTGTATGAACCTTACTTACAGATAACCATCAATCCTGCAGCTATAAACGTATTATGCCCTCCAAGCCGGAATCAAAGATGTGCAGTTTGGCTTCAGTACTTTGAAAATTGCAAATTGACAGCCTTGAAAGAAAATAGATCATTCCAATCTTGAAGAATGTGATCTGCGTCACAAATAGAGTGGGACTGTGGTATTTGGCCTATCAGGTGCTGAAAGGTACAAACCGAACCGGTGGTACACCAGGATTTTTGAAAGCCTTATGCGCAAGGGATAAGTGCAATTTGCCCTGATCCGGGGTGCATAACTCAGGTATTGGCAGTATTGCGTGGAAAAAAATGAGGATTCAAGCGGGGGCGAGCGGGAATTCGCTGCCGGCCGCAGTGAAAAATGAATTTATAGAGGTACCCTGAAGATTATTTGCGGCTGTACTCGGTGTATCTTGCAGATTCCACCCATCCGTAGTTTGCAATCTTCACCTCATCAATCAACCCTGCATAGCAGTCGCTTTCTGTCTTACCCTTACCGATATGCAGTGGGGAAGTATTGGAGATATTTCCGGAGTAATCGTAGGTTTGCACCCTGTAGTTATCCAGGTACAAAGAGACAGCCGAGTTTATTCTGCAGAGGATAACATTATGCCACGTACTGTCAAAAATGAAGTTAGACGTGTCGATGTCTGAAATCGTTTTGCTTCCCAATAGTCCAACGATACGGTTGCGGTAAAGAGAAATACAGAAGCCCTGGCCGTCTTCTCCTTTTCTTATTATATCCATGTGTCCGCTTCCTGTGATTTTTTCCGGCTTTATCCAGAAAGATACAGTAAAATCACCGGTACCGAAGTTCAGGGTCGTGTCATCCCTTACAAAAACGTAGCTTGAGATCCCGTTGAATTTGAGAGCACTGCTGCTGTCGAGCCCTCCGGAGGAATCCCATAAACAGCCTTGAATATAACCCTCGCAGCGCTCTGAAACCCTGTTGTCAACTGCTTCCCCCTGACCCTCATTGAAATCCCAGTACGCGACAATAGAGTTCGGAATTGGATCTAAAGAGTTTTGCCGGTCATCTCCCGAAATGGCGTTTGTGTTGAAGGGTTCAAACGGTCCAAAGCAGGAACAAAACATCAATAGTGGAAGAAAAAATAAAACAGGCAATCTGGAAATCATATTGCTCCCGAAATCAGGGTCATTGATATTCACTCAGGAGTAAAATAATGGGTGAATAGGGTTAATTGCATATATTTATCCTAAAAGTCGCAGCTGGGGAGAACAAAAACCGTAAGATGTTGAGATGATAAGGCTTGAAGGCATTGCAGGTCTTATCGACAAGGTGATAAGATCAAGATGCCTGAAAGCCTTAG
>JAAYYB010000280.1 GCA_012515615.1 Fibrobacter sp. | reverse complement strand
CAGCTTCCGGTTCATGAGAATAGATCCTGAGATTACAATTTCATATATCAAAACTGGAATGGTGTATGATTATTCTGAAAAGAAGGTCATAGTACTCTTACCCGTATACAGTGATCCTCTTCATGATGAAACTTTAAACACAAGAAATCTTTTTTTCACTCCATCGATGACGATTAAAACTAATGTGGGCTCAGTCGGTAGTATGGATCTCTCGGCTGTTCAACGCATTCCATTGATACAAAAAAGCACCTCACGTTCATCCCAAAAATCCGGAGAAGGAGGCGGTTCCGGTTCGAATTCAACCTTTTCAGGCGGTACGACGATTAAGATTTCCTTTAAATTTACTATCTGAGAGATTTACAGAAAAAAGTACATACCCGGAATTCTCATCCCGGCTCACTCTGAGCTTTTTACCAAAGATAGAAATCCCAGAATCTAAAACCCCGATACTCATCAGGAGCGATTGTGCATGGTGAATAAATTGTGGTTAGTTTAAAGAGAATAAACTGCTGAAGGCCGCTGACATTTCCAGCCGTATCACGATCTAAATCCTGATATCTCCAATTCTGCGCGGGGTGACTGATTGCTTGGAATTATATTTGTTGGAATAATTCATGAAACTCTGAACCTGAGAACAATTTTATACGGAAACTCTGTTTATGATTCACGAAATATTGCCGCACCGTTTAAACAATCATTATCTGCCAGACAGGGAAATTGAAGAGAATGACTTTATCCTTCATTATAGAGAAAATTCCGTTCTTCTGAAATCTCTGGGGGATAAATTTGAGATCCCGCGCAAGCTAGACATATCAGAATTTCCGGAAAAATCTGAAAATGTTTTTCTTTTTACATTTGATGACGTTCCATGCTTTCTGGTATGGGATCCTCTGTATCCGGATAAGCCGGAGTTTACTTTTAAGGAGATAAGCTTTTTCAGAACAGCCGCTCAGCAGCATATAGCCTGGGTCAGTCTTGCCGGATATCACCTGATGAACTGGTATTTGTTAAACCGGTTCTGCGGAAGATGCGGTACAAAAACAGGCTCGAAGTCCGATGAGAGGGCTTTGATATGTTCCAATTGCGGGAATGTCGTTTATCCAAGAATATCCCCGGCAATAATCGTGGCAATAGTCTGCAAAGACAAGATACTGCTTGCCCGGAGTTCGAAATTTCCCGGGAAGCGCTATTCCTTAGTTGCAGGGTATGTTGATATAGGAGAGACGCTGGAGGAAGCCCTGATACGGGAGGTAAAAGAGGAAGTCGGTCTGGATGTTAAAAATATCAGGTATTATAAAAACCAGCCATGGCCGTTATCAGGATCGATGATGGTCGGTTTTGTCGCTGAAGCAGATGAGAATCAACCCATCATCATTGACGGTGATGAAATTTCAGAGGCTGCATGGTTCTCAAGAGGCAATCTTCCCGACCACTCTTTGAGCTTAAGTATTGCCGGGGAGATGATTGATAAATTCGATAAAGGGCAATTAAGTTAAGTCGCAAGTCACAAGTCACAAGTTGCAAGTCAGGAGTTAAGAGTTACAAGGATACATTTTTCTTAAGCCATTGTATGCTTTTGAGAGGCCCTATAGTTTTAGGCTACCGGCAGTTTTGGCAATTTCACCTACATTCTTGTTATCCAATTTCTCCTTTTTTTACCTCGAGCTGCCATTGAAAGTTGATAGAAACGGGTCAAATTCCTGACCAGCCTGAAAGGCTGAATTAACCCAGCGAAGGGCAACGCCCTGGAAATAAGAAGCCGAAAAGAGATTTATTCAGCTCTGAAAGAGCGCACAAAAGAGTCTGATAAGTCGCAAGACGCAAGTTAAGAGTTACAAGTCGCATGAGACTAAACTCCTGATCCCTGATCTTTAGTGGGAAATCTTTGAAACCATCTTGAACCGAAACTGTGGAAATAGGAAAATTGGTCTAAAGGGTACCTCTAAATATTCAGTTTTCAAGCGAGGCGCCAGCGAGAATTCGCTGCGCCAGGCGCACGAAAGAGGCGAATCCGCTGTGATTCGTCGATTGCAACGAAGCGCAGTATAATTCGCAGCCGGCCGCAGCGGAAAATGAATTTTTAGAGGTGCCCTAAAGTGATCAACCGAGATAGGGGCCAATAGAATGGAAAACAAAAACCCTCAAAAAGTGGTCAGTAAAATTGTACCACTTTTGTGCGTACTGTGTTTTTTTACCGGAGCACTAACTGCTCAGGAGTCACCATTTGGCTCAGATACCTTCGGGATTACCAGGTTTTATCCATCAAAGGAAGGCTCCAGAGAGTGGAACTCGGCTCACTGGGGAAACGGCATAGCACGCAATGTGAAATATGCCAGAGATCAATACGATCCTACAGACTGGACAGAGGATCACAGCGCAGGCACCAATGGGTTTCAGATCGATGGAAACGGTGTGATGAGCATGAGCGGTGGAGGTCCCCGCTTTCATATCAACAGTTTACGAACCACCAAAGGAAACAGTCAATTTTATCTTAATGTCGAATTTACTGCTTACTACCGTCGTATCGGCACCACAGGGGCAAATTACGGGGGGATGGTTGTTGGGGTCCGCAGCGGCCCCCTTGGACACGCATCAAGCGGGGGCGATGATTGTGATGCTACGACCTATTATGCCCGCTTCCGTCATGATGGCAAGTGGGACTTTGAAAAAGAACTCAAACATCCATCCAGTGACTATTGGAGCAGTGGCGGTTTCCACACTCAGGCCCCGCTCTGGGGGGGAAAGCCCCTGCCGGAAAACAGGTGGATAGGAATGAAATACCTGGTTTACAATATTGATAATGACTCAAGAGTCAAGCTTGAACTTTACATCGATAGCACAACCGACGGTGAAGCTACAAATGGCGGCAACTGGGAAAAGGTAAGCGAAGTGACAGATGAAGGTAACTGGCCTGCTGCTCCGGATCCTATCACCGGATGCATCTACAGCGACCAGAGAACAATCATCACCCTGGGACATGGGACTATACTGATGCGTACTGACGGGGATGGGGCGGATTACAGGAAGGTGAATGTCAGGGAGATCGAGACCGGAACAACATCTGTTGCAGGCCCGTTTAATACTGTAAAGAGAAAACAGCCTGCGTTAAGAGCTGTTTCCAAAGAAGAGTACAATCTGCTGGGGCGGGTTCTGGGACCATCGGTAAATAAATGGCTCAGGGAAATTACTGTCAAAAAAGTAAAGTAGGTTTTAAACAACTGATGTAAAGAGCAACTTTGTAATCTGAGGGTAAAAAGGAGTAAATAGAAATGCCACGGTCGAAAAAAGAGAGGCCGTGGCAGGTGAGAGAAAACCAAAGAAAGGTGAAATTAGAAGAGCAGTCCGACTCTTCCGGTCCAGGTCATAGGCATGTCGCCGGCTATGTCCCGGAAAAGGAAGTTTGCGGAGGTTTCTACTTTAAGCTTTACAGGAGAACTCTGAAACAGAAGAACTCCAAGAACTCCGGAGGCATCGAAACCAAAGTCATTGTCGGCTCCGCCGCCATTGGCATACCCCAGGCCCGCACCTGCTCCGATATAGGGGGCAACGTTTCCTGCCAGAGATAACGGATAGAAGTTTGCTCCTACCAGCGCCGATGCCAGTACTGCGTCCCAGTCGGTTGTGGCTTCAGCAACAGTTGTCAAACCGACATTATCTGTTAAGCCCCATATTCTTCCCCCGAAAAACTGATACGCCGGATCATCAGCAGAGACACCCTGAAGCATCCCCGTTCCGGCACCAAGAACATAGTTATCGGGTGTGATACCGGTTATGGAACCATCCTGGGCAAAAGAACCGATTATAAAACATACTACCAGAAAAGCTGAGAATACAATTTTCATAATCCTCCCTTTCATAGTGAAACAGAAATTCTTGATTGCAGCAATCCTGAGAGAGTTTAAATGCAAACGATGTTCCTTTTTCAGGAAACGGTTAAGTTTAACATTTGAACGGTTCAATTGAACCTTTTCCATTCTCGTTTCAGGGAAAAAATCTCATAGGTTCTTTATTTGCTCTACTATAAGGGAGTATATACATCTGAAAAAGGAGGAACTATGATCGTTGTTTCAGATGCGTCAGGTAAAATCGGTACAGAAATAATCACCGGGCTGCTTAAATCCGGAGAACAGGTCCGGGGCATAGATACTCAGCGCCAGAGGCTTGCAAATCTTAAAAGCTCAGGCCTTGAACCGGCTATTGGAGAACTGACCGACCCGGTTTTTCTCCTCAGTGTCTTTAAAGATGCAGAGTCGGTTTTCTTTATCGTTCCTTCAAGGCCGGAAATCGAAAGTGTAAAAAAATACTTCAAGGACTGCGGTGATGCCTTTGTAAGGGCAGCAAGAGACTCGAGTTTAAAAAACATATTTTTCCTGTCAAGCATGGGTGCAGACGAGGCTTCGGAGGCGGGCCAGGTCCTGAGTCTGGGAGAGATAGAAAAACACCTCTTAACACTCAATGCGGAAAATATCACCGTTTTTCGTCCGGCTTACTTTATGGAGCATCTTCTTAAAAAGATTAGCCATATAAGAATGAGAGATGTCATTGCCGATTCATCTAACGGCGAAACACCCCTCTACCTGGTGTCATCAAATGATGTCGCACTGAAGGCTGTTTCAATGCTAAAAGAACGCTCCTCTCCCGGCCGTACGAAAATTGAACTCTATGGCGACAAGCTCAGCTATAGAGAGATGACAAGAATAATCGGCATGGGTATCGGTATCCCTGAACTGCCTTATGTCCAGCTCCTTGACACCGACATGCGTAACGACCTCATTGATCAGGGTTTCTCAATCAATATGGCCGATAACTACGTAGAGATGACCCATGCACTCAGCAGAGGTGCGATCTCTCCAAAACTGATCGATCCTGATACTCCAAACTGCCCTACAAGATTCAAACAGTTTGTAGATGATGTCTTTGTGAAGGCTTACCACTGCGCGGAGTAAATCTGCAGGTTTTTTCAAACAAGGCTGCTTTGCTTCTGATAAAGAATTAAAAGCAGCCCTCTTCTTCTGAATATCAAAGGTATGATAGGGGAGAATTAATAGAAAGAGAGAAAAATGATGGATAAAAGAATGAAATCAAAAATTTGAAAAAATCAAGTACCTGAAAATTACTCTCTTTGCGCCTTGTGGTGAACTTCTCAAATCCGGTTGTTAAAACTCTAAACTCAGTCCAACTCTTCCGTTTTCAACCTTAAATGGCAAATAGTTTCTTAAAAAATCAGTTGATCCCGTCCCTGTGCAGTGACAGGCATAAAGAGAATCAGGTGAAAGATGCTTAAGATACCTGCAGGTTTCCTCAAGACGCTCCCCGGATGCGTTCAGGAGATGAAGGCCCCCGATAATTGAGAAGACTCTCTTTTCTTTGCTTATGCTCATGATGTACTCGACTGTATTTACAAGCCCTGAATGACAGCATCCGGTCACAATCACCAGACCTTTTTCACTTTTAAACCACATTGACAGATCATCGTTTATCAAATCAGGGTTTTGCCCCCGCTGGTCGAGGTAAAAAAGACCGCCGGTATTCTCAAACGGGGCGTGCCTCTGAACAAAACCAGTAATTCCAATATCAGGAGTTAATAATGTCGGACGGGATACAAGGTGAACAGAATTAAATATGCAGTTAAGCGCCTCGCTGGATTTTTTTGGTATTCCTATAGATTTCAACTCCCTGTCAGGCTGCCTGCTGTAACGGGACAACAATACTGCGTGGTTGCAGTAAACCTGGATAGAGCGGTTCAGTGATAGAAGATCGGCTAAACCGCCTGTGTGGTCGTAATGACCATGGGAAAGAACCAGAACGCCTGTATCATGAAGATCTACGCGCAAAGATTCGGCATTTCTTAAAAATAAACCGCTCTGGCCGGTATCAAACAATAAACAAAAGTCATCGGCCTCTATAAAGAATGACAGCCCGTGTTCGCTGAGAAGACCGAAGCCTCCGGGTTGATCATCCATGAGAACTGTCAGTCGTAATTTTTTTATCATATCTGCCTGAACTTTACATAAAAAGAGCTCTGTTTAATCGAAAACCGTTACCCTTTTCGTGCAAGCCTTTTCAAGCACCAAAAGGGTAAAGAAATCCGCTGTGTGCTATTTTTTGGTTTCCGGTTTAATAATTTACGTAGTTGACCACGGCTTTCCAGACATTTTTTATATCTTCCGCAATCCCTTGAGTGCAAAACTCTGTAACTGCCATCCCGGACCTCTGGGCTGTATTTACAATTTTATCATACCTTACCAATCCAGCAATTTTCAACTCATGTGATTCGGAAAAGTTTCTGATCTCTTCAGTAACGGAAGTGTTGATGTCCCACTTGTTTATGCAAACCATCGATGGTATCCCCAGTTGTTTTGTCAACCCGGCTATCCGTAGAAGATCATGAATGCCGCAGACTGTGGGCTCTGTAATTATCAGCGCAAGATCAGACGCGGTAAGCGATGCAATAACCGGACAGCCGATTCCAGGTGAACCATCGACCAGCAAATATTCGGAACCGATCTGCCCGGCTATGTCTTTAGCTTCTTTACGCACAAGAGTTACCAGCCTGCCGGAATTCCCTGCGGCTATTCCAAGTCTGGCATGAACCATGGGCCCGAACCGTGTATCGGAGATAAACCATTGCCCGCATGTCTCCTGTGGAAAGTCAATAGCTTTTTCCGGACAGAGTCGAACGCAGACACCGCATCCTTCACATGCGATCGGATCAACTGAAAACGTGATACCGGCTTGTGTGTCCGATGTCTTAATATTTTTGATTGCCTGAAAGCGGCAGACCCTGATGCATTCACCGCAGCTTGTGCAATCTTGCTGTCTGATAACTGCCTTGTGCCCACTGCGAAATTCATAAGTCTTCTGTATTTCAGGTTTGAGAATCAAATGAAGGTCCGCTGCGTCGACATCACAATCCGCAAAAACGGCTTTATTTTTGGCAAGTGAGGCAAAAGATGCGGCGATACTTGTTTTGCCGGTTCCACCTTTTCCGCTGATAATCACGATTTCTGTCATCTGTGAATCTGCTCCTTGATTGCCTGCCACAGTTCTGAAAAGTTCTCCCGGATTTCCGGCACAGAAGTAAGGATCATTTTACCACGGGAATAATTTTCTGCTATTGCTCTGTCATCCTGAATTTTTCCCATAATCTTTACATTGTGCGCATCACAGAATTCCTCGGCATCCCGGTTTGAGACCTCGGCACGATTGATAACAACGCCATGGGGAATCTTAAGTTCCCGCACCATTTCAAGTGCAATTTCAAGATCATTCAGGCCAAAAGGAGTTGGCTCCGTTACAAGCAGAATAAAGTCAGCCTTTCCTATCGAGGCTATGACAGGACAGGTTGTTCCGGGAGGGGCATCAATGATGTTTATGGCGTCTTCTGTGGCCATGTCTTGGACTGCACGGATAAGAGGCGGGCTCATCGCTTCACCGATATTCAGACGGCCGTGGACAAAGTCGATAGAACCCGATCTGCCAATCTCCACAGCCCCGATCTCTTTTCCCTTTTCTGTAATAGCCTGTCGCGGACAAAGTAGTTTACAGCCTCCACATCCATGACAAAGCTCTGGAAAAACCATCACTGTTTTTCCCAGTCTCACCAGGGCCCTGTAATTGCAGAACTCTGTACAAACGCCGCATGCATCACAGATCAGTTCATCTATTACCGGTACGGGTATAAATGCAAGCTCTCTTTTGTGAAATTCGGGATTGAGGAAAAGGTGACCGTTTGGTTCCTCAACATCACAGTCTATATATCTGACTTTCTCACCCAGTTGGGAAAGCAGAAATGAAAGATTCGTAGAGACTGTGGTCTTGCCTGTCCCTCCTTTACCGCTTGCGACAGCTATGTTCATTTTCCATCATCCATTCAGTTTGTCCAAACGGCTTCTGATACTTTCAAGAGAACTCTCAAGTTGCCTGGCCTGAACCTTCAGACCTGTGATTTCATCCTGCTGTGGTGAAGCGTATGGACTCCGACCGTTACGCCATTTAAAACCGGCACCACCTCCCGACCGCCTACACCCCTGACCACGACTGCAAGATGTGCCCTCATATTGCGAATTGTAAACCGCACAAAATCCATTGCCTTTTCCTTTTATAAATCCTGATCCGAACGGTCCGGTTCCATCTCTTGCCGGCATAAAAACCCCCTTTAAAATGTTGAGAACTCTAACGGCTAAAAAAGATTATCTATTTTGTTTTGTAAAAACGACCCGTAGCATGCGCCACAAGTTTTCTACTCTGCAATATTTCACATTTCATCGAGTACAAGACCCCGATATTCACTTCCTCAATAGATGTTTTCAGTTCTGTTTTTGTGTCAATAAGAACCGGTTTGCGGTATTTTATGGAAAGATCTGTTGTGTATCCCACAATTCCATGTCCCATAAGACACTGAGCCATTGAGGCATCTATTATGGCGGCGATTACTCCACCGTGAACCATGTTATCGTATCCCTGCCCTGACTCATTACAGGTAAACACCCCATGTAATATTCCTGAATCATCAAAGTGAAAATTGAGCCAGGGTATATGGCAGTTAAAAAGACAGCCTGAATGGTAAATATCCCTCAGGCGCCTGCGATTAAGCTCAAGCGGAGAATTTCCAGAATCCTTCGGGATGAAAGCAGGTCTGTCAAGCTGTAAATCACCTGCCGGATACGGTTCATGCATCAATGGTCGCAAATGTTTCCCCCGGTCACAAGTTTCCCACTGAGCCAGTCAAGGATAACTGTTTGTGGATGCTCCGGCGGGGCGCCAATAACAACCTGAATGCCATACTGATTAAAAAACTGTTGAGCCAGCATCCCCATTCCACCGGCAATTATTACGTTAACATTTTTTTCATGCAGCCAACGGGGCAGTAAACCGGGTTCGTGTGGCGGCGGGGTCACTTCCTCTTTTGATTTGATTGTCTTTGTGTCTTCGTCAATTTCCGCAATAAGAAATTTCTCGCAGTGCCCGAAATGCATGCATAGTTTTCCCGAAGCTACGGGTAAGGCAATTTTCACGATGCTCCTCCTGTTTTTGTTTTTAGTTTCTCTGTTTTATTTCAGTGATATTCTGTTATATTGATTAATCTAAAGGCATCAAAAACGGTATCGATATTTGTACATTGCAGAGCCGTTAGAGCCGGATTTAATTTTTTACCAGTGCCCTTCCACATCTGCCGCTTCAAGTCTCTTCAGTACCCCATTTTTGAAGTCCCTGAGTGCATCCAAAACAGTCCCGTTGGAGGCTAAGTAAACTTCTACCCCCGCTTTACTCAGTGCGGTAAAGGCCTTTGGTCCGCAATTCCCGCTGATCAGTATTTTACATCCGGCATTTACAACATTTGCCGCGGACTGAATCCCCGCACCCTGTGGAGCTGAAAGATTCTGATCGTTATCGAGCGATTCCCAGGAAGAGCTCTCATCGTCAAAAATCATGAAATATCGGGCACGGCCGAATCTTGAATCCATGGGACTCTCAGGCACCGGACGCTCTGATGATACAGCGATTTTCATTCTGAACTCCTTTTTAAAAATCAGTCGGTTTTGTAGGTTTTCGGTAAATGTCCGCACTGCCTTCGGCGAAACTGTCCTCTTTTGCAACAGCCTCTTCTGGTATAGCCCGGCATTGTAAACTTTTCGTTAAAATCAATATTGTTTTGATAGGCTATGATTACATCATCGACAGAGCCCCGAACCCATGAAATGACATTTATTCCTCTGTCCTCAAGAGTAGCGCAGCCGATGCTTGAGATTGCCCCGCAGATCATCACCTTTACACCTTCCTCAATACAGAGCTCGGCTTTATCAATAAGAGACAGGCTGCGCACATCGATGCATTTACGCATGCAATCGGGGCTTATTATCAGAAAACAGCATGATGCATCGTAGTGCGGGGAGACGATATTGTTCCAATTGGTAATGGCAATTGTGTTCATGAGATTTGTTCTGTATGCTAAAACTGTGCCTTGCGTATAAAGTGCTCTTTTTGATGTAAATTGTGAAGATCGGGGGTTCAGTCTCCATTGCAGAATTGCAGTGTAAGCAATAAAACAATGCACAATTGCAATGGCTTACATCTAAATTAGAGACTTACTACAAGGCATAGTCTTTGCATAGATGACACAATTCCATATATTAATATTTTCACTTAAGGAGTATCTAAAAAATGGCTCATCAGGGTGCAGATGAAAAACGGCTGGAAGAAACATTGTCGGTAATTAAACACAAGCTGGTTGTTCTTTCAGGAAAAGGCGGTGTAGGAAAGAGTACGGTGGCGGTCAATCTGGCGGTCGGGCTGGCCATAAAGGGATTCAATACCGGACTGCTTGATACCGATCTCCATGGCCCTTCGGTACCAAAGATGCTTGGGGTGGAAAAGTTTCTTACCTCAGGCGATGAAACGCATCTTGAGCCGGCAGTGCTCTATGACGGGAAGCTCAAGGCGATGTCAATTCAGTTCATGCTTCAGAACCTGCATGATTCAGTGATCTGGAGAGGGCCGCTCAAGCACTCGATAATCTCCCAGTTTATCGGGCACACTGTATGGGGAAAGCTGGATTACCTTATAATCGACTCTCCTCCCGGAACCGGTGATGAGCCCCTGTCGGTTATTCAGACAGCGCGGCCCGATGCGGCAATCGTAGTGACCACACCTCAGGAAGTAGCAACATTCGATGTCCGCAAGTCTATTGATTTCTGCGAAAAAATGAATCTTCCTCTGGCGGGTGTCATTGAAAATATGAGCGGATTTATCTGCCCTCATTGTGGAGAAGAAACGGCGATATTCAGTACCGGCGGAGGCCGGAGGATGGCCCAGGATTGTGGTGTGCCTTTCCTTGGCACAATTCCAATCGATCCCGGGTTTGTTCTCAACAGCGATCAGGGTAAGACTTTTGTAGAGCATGTCACTGAAGGAAAAAGCATGGAGGCGATTGCTTCTGTTATCGAGAATATTGTTAAGAGGTGATAAACGATGAAACGAGTCGGAATCATTCGTGGATAACAAACAGAGGACATGTGTCCGGGCACTATGGATTTCAAAATGGCCATGGAAGGAAACGGGGAAGATTCAGCTCACGATCCCGTATTTATTCATCTTACGCCATAAGGTTGTCGTGTGCATACCAAGTTCATTGGCGGTCTTTACCCTGCTGAATCTATTGCGCTCAAGAGCGTGCTCGATTCTGTTTTTCTCAAATAACTGAACTGATTTCCAATCGCTCTCTTGTGCTTTGCCGGAAATATTGTCAAAAAGGTATTCCGGAAGGTGTTTTTTATCGATAACAGAAACCTGACAGAGAACAAATGCGTGCTGAAGAATATTCTCCAGTTCACGGATATTCCCCGGATATCTGTATTTAAGAAGCACCGCCATGGCATCTGGAGAGACACTTTCAATAGATCTTTTGTAAATGGTGTTGAAATGACTTGTAAAGTGTTCCACCAGAAGCGGAATATCATCTTTTCTATCGCGTAAAGGCGGCAGTGTCAGGGGCATAACATGTATTCTGTAGAAAAGATCGTTCCTGAATTCTCCTGACTCTACCATCTTGTTTAAATCACGGTTGGTTGCCGCTATTATTCTAACATCGGAAATAACCGGGTCTGTAGACCCCAGCGGCTCATAGATATGTTCCTGAAGAACCCGCAGAAGCTTTACCTGTACAGATTTCGGCAGGTCACCTATCTCATCGAGAAAAAGGGTTCCCCCTCTGGCCCTGTCAAAACGACCGGGCTTGTCCGCTTTGGCATCAGTAAAGGCCCCTTTTTTGTACCCGAACAGCTCAGATTCCAGAAGGTTCTCCGGAAGCGCACCGCAGTTGACCGCGATGAACGGGCCTTTTTTACGTTCACTAAGGTTATGGATCGCTTTTGCCAGAAGTTCCTTTCCAGTACCGCTTTCGCCCAGGATAAGTACCGGTGAACCGGATAGGGAAATTGCCGGAAGAGTGTTGAAGATATCAAGCAGCCTGTGGTTGCGTGTGACCATGTCATAATGGGTGCTTTTGCCGCTTATTTCTTTACGGAGTTCCTCAATCTCACTGAGGTCCCTGAATGTTTCTACACCTCCGATTATCTCTCCTGCCTCATTTTTTAATATTGCAGTTGAGATGCTTATAGGTATCGGGACACCTGACTTTTTCATTATGTGGAAAATTTTATTGACAGATGGCTTATTCGTTTTGAGAGTGTTTTTAAGCAGGCAGTTGCGTTCGCATATTTCGGCTTGAAACACCTCCCAGCACTTGGAACCTATCGCTTTGCGGCGGGGGACACCTGTGATGTTCTCTGCGGCTTTGTTAAAAGACATGATATTCCAGTCTTTATCCACAGTAAATACACCATCGGCTATCGAGTCAAGTATCGGATCATAATCTTTATTGGGGCAGGTGTTCATCAAAAACTCTTATGCCAGATATATAAAATAAAGAACAGGGCCGAGGAAAAAATCATCCTCAGGTTGCGGCTTCAATGGCCGAAGATGCAAACTGAATATCGTAGAAGTATTTATATTTTTTGTTAAGGGCAATAAGCTCCTCATGTGTTCCTTTCTCAACAATTTTCCCTGACTCAAGAACAATAATCAGATCCGCGTGCCTTATGGTTGATAAACGGTGAGCGACTACCAGCGCGGTGCGGTTTTCAATCAGATTGTTGATTGCGGCCTGGACCAGACGCTCCGATTCGGTATCGAGTGCCGATGTGGCTTCATCAAGAATAAGCACCGGAGGATTACGAAGAAGAGCCCTTGCTATTGAGAGTCTCTGCCTCTGTCCTCCGGAGAGCATCACGCCCCTTTCGCCAATTATCGTATCGAGCCCCTCGGGCATCTTTTCGATAAATTCAAGGGCATTGGCCGCGTTTGCAGCAGAGATCACCTGCTCTTTTGAAGCATTGGGCATACCGTAAATTATGTTGTTGTAAACCGTATCATTGAAAAGGACCGTTTCCTGTGAGACTATTCCGAAAAGCTCCCGAAGCCCGGCCAGATCAATTTCACGAATATCTCTGCCATCGATAGTGATACTTCCGGAGTTGATATCATAAAACCTGGGAAGAAGATCAAGAATCGTACTCTTGCCGGCTCCACTTGAACCAACCAAAGCCACTATCGAGCCCTTATCGATAGAGAAGTTTATATCCTGCAGAACTGCTTTTTCGGTCCCGGGGTATTTGAATCCGACACCCGATAATTTAATTCCTTTGTTAAAGACCGGAACGTTTTCCGGTTTTAAGAAGATAAGCCTTTCCTCTGATTGGTCAAGGACATCAAAGACTCTCTCAGCGGCTGCAAATCCTCTCTGAAGGGTGTTGTTGATAGCGCCAAGGGCCTTAAGTGGTGTAAATGTCGAGAAAAGGAAAATCAGAAATCTCACAAAATCTTCTGCCCTGAAAGTGCCGTTAGCCAGAACCTCTCTGCCACCGTACCACAGGAGTATTATGACAACCACCACGCCCAGGCTTTCTGTGAGGGGGCTGGATATTGCACCGATTGTGGTTGATTTGTAAGAGTGATGTATGAACCGGTCGTTTTCATTCTGGAATTTGGTGTTCTCTTTGTTGTTCATGTTGAACATCTTGACAACCCGAACACCGCCGATTGTTTCATGAAGAATGGAAATAAGCCCTGCCATGTATTCAAGCGAACGTTTACTTCTTCGTCTTACAGATTTGCCGATTGCCCCGATGCAGTAGCCCAGAACCGGAAATATTATGAAAACCGCCAGAGTGAGTTTTGCGTTTATTATAAAGAGCATTGCTATAAAGAAGATAAGCCGCATCGGCTCTACAAACAGCTTGTCAAATGTCCCGGTCATCGATGCATTAATGCTTTGGACATCATTTAGGATAATAGAGATGATGTTGCCGGATTTGGTCCGGTCATAGTAACTCACAGGAAGCCTTAGAACATGATCAAAAAGCTGGTTGCGCATGTCACGTACTATTACAAGGTTCAGTTTCGCCATCACCAGGGCTTTTATGTAAATCAGAAGATTCTTAAGGAAAAATGTGACAGCCATCAGACCGCAGACAACTTTCAGTGATTCAAAAGGGGAGTCCCGCTTTATGGCCTGGTAGGTCCAGTATTTGAGAAGTTCGTTGATGTTGTTGATTGAGAATTCCGGGCGGACCATCGAGGCATTGGCCGGCTCAAACAGGGTCTGGATAAGGCTGGCGCCGAACCATAGCGAAAGAGCTTCAAAATTTACAACGAAGAAAGATAGAAGGATCGACAGGAGAAACCATTGCCAGTATACGGTCAGGTAAACCAGCATTCTCTTGTATAAAGCAATACTGCCTTTTTTCATCTCTGCACCGGTTCAAGACGTAATCAGGGCTGTGGCCCCGTAATTCACACTTGCTGCTCTTTATTGGCTGCCTGTGCCCAGACAAGAATAGACCCGCAGCTCTCGCAGATGTGAAGTTTTGTACCCCGTTTTATTTCATTGTAAAGCTGAGGCTCGAGTACTTTGAAACAGACCGCGCATGTATGGTTATCGGAGATAAGGCTCAGGACCCGTCCGGTTTTTCTCTTTTTACGGATCTGATCGTAGGTCCGCAGCAGATGTTTACTTACTTTGGGAGAGACCTGCTCTCTTTCTTTCATTATCTTGCTGATCTGGGAATCGATGGCCCCGATTTTTTCTTTGAGCTCTGCAATCTTTGGCTCGTTTTCGCCTTTGATCTTCTCGTACTCTTTTATGCTTTCGTCCACAGATCCCTTCAGCTTCTCAATCTCACCCTGAAGGTTCTTTCGTCTGGTTTCGGCGCTGTTGATCATATTCTTGTACGTTTCGATCTCTGTATGTACTGCATCATACTCACGGTTGGTCTTTATTGAATTGAGCCTTTCCTGACTCTTGCCGAGCGATTCATGAGCTTTTTGAATCTGCTCCTCGAAAGTTGCCCTCTCCGCTTCCATCTTCTGAAGCTTTGCAGTGGTGCTCTCAACGACTTCTCCGGCTTTCTTTATACTATTCTCAAGCTCAGCTACTGCAGCAGGAAACTGCTCCTGGGAGAGCTCCTGTTCCCGAATCCGAAGATCTATTTCCTGCAGCTGAATCAGAAACTCAAGATCATCCATCATAAGTCCTCCGTGCAAAATGCCTTATATTAAAAAAAAAAGCACCTCCATAAGGGGGTGCTTTGTATTTCATTCAAAGGGATCGGGTATAACAGAAATGTGCTTACTGCAAACTGAATAAGTTTGCAAAATCCCTCCTTGAACCGAAATTTATGGGCCCACTAGGGCTCGAACCTAGGACAAACGGATTATGAGTCCGCTACTCTAACCGACTGAGTTATGGGCCCTGAAAACTATTTAAAAATAATTCAGGAGAGGCGGGGGGGGCAAGGGAAAGCAGAGAAAGTCACAAGTCACAAGTCTCAAGTTGCAAGTTGCAAGTCAGGAGATAGGAGATAAGAGTTGGGAGTTTGGAGTTGAGAGATGAGGGATGAGAGTTAAGAAAGGAATGTGTGAGCACCCGTAATTGGTAATTTAAAAATATTGTTTCCTGTGATGATAACTTTTTTGGCAACACCGGTGCACCGGCCCTGTGCAGTGTAGCCTCTTCAGTTTCACCCCAGGTGACTTTGGGATTTAATATGCTAAGTCACAGATTCACCCCAGAGATGACTTTTGGATTAACGATTAAGTCCCTGTCTCACCTCAGAGGTGACTTAGTGACTCTCTCACGGGTGCATTTAACGGGTTAAGTCACTTTTTCACCTCAGAGGTAACTTAGTGACTCTCCACGGGTGCATTTAATGAGTTAAGTCACTTTTTCACCTCAGAGGTAACTTAGTGACTCTCCACGGGTGCATTTAACGAGTTAAGTCACTTTTTCACCTCAGAGGTAACTTAGTGACTCTCCATTTAACACGTTTTAAGTCACCGTCTCACCCCAGAGATGACTTTTGGATTTAACGTTTTAAGTCACTGTCTCACCTCAGAGGTGACTTTCGTATTTAACGTGTTAAGTCACAGTTTCATCCCAGAGATGACTTAGTGCCAGGACCCAGGGTCACTATTTCATCTCCGGGATGAAGACCAGGGAAAGGAATGAGGCGTCAGGGGGCTTTAGCTTTATTTCCGGGCGCTTATCAGGCAAAAGCCCGGTCTTGTCGATGTCGAAAATTAAAGTTCAGGGCGGTTATCTGTTTCCCCTTCTTTGAGCTCCTGTAGAATATGATTTAAAGCATCTTTTTTCTCTCTCAGTTTATCCTTGAAAAACGAGCTGTCGGTCTGGGCTATTTCTGCTCTCAGATCAGAAACCGCGTCTTTAAGGACATCTTTGAGCACAAGGTCTTCTTTGTCTGAAATCTGAAATTTTTTCATTTTTTCACTCCTCTGAAGAGTTTCTGTAGAGATTACGATTAAAGTGCGTGTTAAGTCACAAGTCACAAGTCACAAGT
>JAAYYB010000279.1 GCA_012515615.1 Fibrobacter sp. | reverse complement strand
TCATCGTGATTACGACGCTCTCTGCGTGTCTTGGGACTCATGATGGCTCCTTGGTTTGTTTAAAAATACCAGAGGAAACCACTTATAATCAGCTTTTTTTCTGTATTAAATTTTCAGACCGTTATATATCGTGATCTCTGCCATCAAGTTCAATATTGCCTTTTACCGTTATTCCACTGAGTGCGGTAACCGCACCTCTTACCGGCGGAAATGAAATGACAATATCAGGCGAGAGTGCGGCTGTTACGTTTATTGTTGAAGTAAGGGTTCCATTTTTCCCCTCACTCTTCACCCAGATAGTATCGATCTTTGCATTTGAGCTGCATGAAACCGAGAAGCTGCCATTCTGGAAAGCTACATCACTGAAAGCCTGGACATTTGAATCGGGTTCGGGCTTGAAAAGTCCCCACCTTACCTGACCGTAAAGGTGTTCTTTTCCGGCTTCAGCGATACTCAGAACCGTCGACTTTGATTTCCGGATTCCGCTTTTTTTCCTGGTATGATTTACAGAAAAGAAGAAGGCGATTAACGCGATATTGAGTACAAGAACCATTGCCAGAACCGCTACCATCGCGGCACCCTTGTTGTTAGGCATGATAAGATCCTTCCAGTTACAGCCTGTTCCTTATGTTGACTTCTGTACTTTCAGCCATCAGAACCGCACTGGGTCCTGAACCGACTTTTCCCCCGAACATGACTGTGAGAACCCTTGCCGAAGAGATCTGGTTCACAGCAGTACCCAGATCATCTTTTGGTGTAATATTCATAGTATCCAGCATTGCGCTTAACTTAACCTCAAGCCCGTTATTTTTCCTTGTCAGGTAGCATGAAGAGTCGTTTTCAATGTGCCAGTAGATGCACCCGGCAGGATAAACCGTAGTAGCAGAGGCAGTGTAAGTTTTCGGCAGAGTCGCGGCAAGGTACACGGTATCAGGTCCGCCGCCGCTAATTCCAGTTCCGGTAATTTCTAAATACGCTGTGTCAGTCTCTTTAAGGCAGATCCAATTTTCCTGCATTATTACCTGAGCATCATTCACATAGATCCTGTCACTTCCGGATGCGGCATCGGTTGCCAATTCTGTCTGAAGTCGGTCCGAATTAGTGTAAATGAAAAGTTCATCACTGGTCACTTCAGAGGGAACGGTCTTTATGCCATTTCCAGGGAGACCAAAACCAGACATGCGGATATCCTTTTCCAGAAGATCGGAAACAGTTATGATATCACGCTGTATCTGGGCTTTTTCATTTTCGCGGGACATGCCCTTCATAAAGTACCGTTGTGATTGCAGGGCAGCGGAAACTACAATGGAGCCAACTACCATTGCGACAGTCAGCTCCATAAGGGATATCCCGGATACGCTTTTCAGCTTTGATGAAAACATATCACAACCTTGCGATAATGGTCGAAAGCTCTATCGAATGCCTCGGGCTCTGAAGAGGCCAGTGTACATTCAGAACTATTTTTTTCTGCGTACTGCTTTCAGTTACGGTCCAGCTCCGAATGTACTTGTCTCTGGCAACATCAGAATCAGTTACAATATCTGCATAACTGGTTCTGCGCAGTTCTTCCAGAAGCTGATTTCCAGCTGATGTAGCAGCAGAGAGTTCTTTTGAAGCCTGATTGGAATTTATCAGCGAAACCACACATGCATTCAGACCGGTAACCAGCAGGGCCAGAACAATCATGGCAACGATAATTTCCACAAGTGAGCTTCCTTCAGTGTTATTTCCCGCTTTCATAAGATCTCCTATTTCCATCTAACCCGACAGTCTATTATCTATTATATAGGCGAAAGGAAAGGAAAAACGGAAACAAGATTTCCGTTTCAGGAAAGCAGGAATGTGATTATCTCCTTGTGCGACGCAAAATATGAAGACAGCTTCTCCTCAGAGCTGCAGTCCAGATTTTCTCTCTCCTCAGCACTCCCAAACAGTTTGACCCTGTAATAATCCAGCGCACAGGAGAGCATATCATAAACAAACAGAACATATTTAGCACTGAAACCGGCTCCGGTCTGCCAGAGATTTCGAAGCTGCCGGTCTGTAATCCTCATATAATCGGCCCATTCTTTACAGTTTGCGGCTTTCTCTCCAGCAGTATTTTTGTGGCAAAATTCAATGTATCGGGGCTGTTTTCGCTGTACTTGTGATTGATCACATTAAGAATTACATTCTCATTTACCAGATTAAACAAGGTCCGGCAGTCAAAAGAGGCCCCTTTTTCAAGAACCGCCCGTGCGCCAAGCTTAATGCATGTAGCGCCTTTATTCGGGGAACTTGAACCGGTAAGGACAATTATTGAGCAGTGATTAGAATATTGGCGCAGAATAAAGAACTCATCATTTTCTACATCATTCATGCCAAGATCCATTATGCATGTATGGAACCTCAATCCGGAGCGCAGCAAAGAAAGAGCTTCTGCACATGTAGATGCAGTATGAAGTTTGTAGATTGTTACCGGCTCGAAGAGTTCCCCTATAAAGTCCTTAAACTCGGGATTATCCTCAATAAGAAGCAGGTTTAGAGTCTGATCTAAAAATTTAAAATTCTGGTCGTTTGTAGCTGTTCCCATGCCTTACTTGTGCTACCTGTCGAGATTTTCGGTTTTTTCCGCGAATTTCGGAAGTTCCTTAAGGATAATCGACCTGACATTCAAACTGACAGAGGGCCAGATATTCAATAGCTCATCATGAACCTAAACTTCCTTAATAATCGGCCGTTCTGTTTTGAAATCCTGCGGAAGAGAATCATACCTGACCAGCAAATCCTTAAGATAAAGTGCAAACTGATCATGGTTTATGTGCTTTTGATTATAAGCATTGCTGAGTTTTGATAAAGGGCTTTCTGAGGTGAGTGCGCCCTGGGTGGTTTTGATGTTTTTAATGAAAGAACGAGGCGATTTGAAAGAGAAAACTGACCCTGTAATTAAAATGAGCAATCCGATAATGATACCGTTGATGACAAAGGCTTTTTCCCACCTCTTCTTCTGGTTTTTCGTCGACCCGTTGGTGTCAGCCAGCTTTTTAGCCATGCTGGCAACAACCTGATCACGGTTCATTGCGATGCTGATATTCTTTTTCATAAACTGAATTTGTTAAAAAAACGATACACTCTCAAATCTTGAGACTAACTAAGAATTGTATCATTGGTGTAAGGTTTTTCAAATCTAGTTTTAAAAGAAATTTTAACTTCTCAATAATGCAAAACGGATGGAAAGCATCAATTGCAGATTTTCGTACCCGGTCGGGGTCGATAGTATCGGAATCGATATAGCACCTCTCAAAAAATATCAGATAATTCACTCTCCATCCATTGAGAGTATACACCGAAGCCCGGTTTCCGTGTGCCACGGTCATTTTCGACCGTGGCCACTGTATCATCGGTTTTTCAGCATTTCGAGGCCGATTCCGGCCACGCTTAGAAACAATAACATTGGATGAGCCCTGAAATGGGGCGATTCAAATCATCTGCTCATTTCGAGCATATTCTTGAGAGAAAAAGAAGCTCTTTGAGCAATATCAGCGGGAACCGAAATCACCTCGCCCCCGCTCCCTTCGAGAGCTTTTTTAACAGAAAGCAGAGATCCTTTTTTCATATTCGGGCAGATGAGGTTATCTGAAAGAGCAATAAACTGCTTTTCCGGATTCTGTTTTTTCAGAGTATGCAGCAACCCTTTTTCAGTAGCAATTACATATTGGTTGTGATCGCTGGTTTTAACGAAACTGCACATTTCCCCGGTAGAGAGCACATGATCACAGAGTTTTCTGCATTCAGCAGGAGCTTCAGGATGAATGAGTAGAACTGCATCGGGGTAGTCTGTTCTTGCGCGGTTTATCATATCAGGATTTATCTTCTGGTGAATCGGGCAGAAGCCATCCCAGAAAACCATTTTTCTTCCGGTCTTTTCCTGAACAAAAGAGCCCAGATGCTTATCGGGAACAAAGATTATTCCCCTCTCCTCAGGAAGTTTACCGGCGATCTTTACTGCATTGGAACTTGTACAGCAGACATCACTCTCCGCTTTGATTTCGGCGGTCGAATTCACATAACACATAACAAGATGATCGGGATATTGAGATTTGAGTTTCCTGAGTTCATCAGCCTCTATCATATCGGCCATGGGACAACCCGCGTCCGGCTCGGCGAGAATCACCTTTCTGGCGGGATTGAGAATAGAAGCTGTTTCTGCCATGAATTGAACTCCGCAGAAAACAATGAGATCGGCACCGGTCCGGTTCGCTTCAACACTTAATCCATAGGAATCACCTACATAATCGGCGATATCCTGCACCTCAGACGGCTGATATGTGTGAGCCAGAATTACCGCGTTCCTGCTCTTTTTTAACGCCTGAATTTCTTGTTGTAAATTACTCATTTCTTTTTTCCACAAATGGTGACAGACTGCGTAGCTTGTCTACGATTCCGGGCATGACTTCTATAACTTTGTCAATGTGTTCTTCTTTATTGTACCTGCTCAGCGAAAAGCGGGTGGAGCTGTGGGCGAATGTGTAGGGCAAACCCATTGCCCTCATGACATGTGAGGGCTCCAGTGAGCCTGTTGTGCAGGCAGATCCGCTTGATGCCGCGATTCCGTTTTCGTCAAGATGCAGCAGAATCGCTTCACCCTCGATAAATTCGAAACTGATATTGGCTGTATTTGGAAGCCGCATTTCTCTGCTGCCGTTAAGCTTTGCTCCCGCACATCTTTTCAGCAGTTCCCGCTCAAGTCTGTCCCGCATTGCTCTTACTCTTGTATTTTCTTCATCCATGTGTTTCAGAGCCAGTTCACAGGCTTTCCCCAGCCCCACAATATAAGGCACATTTTCTGTTCCGGCCCGCATTCCACTTTCCTGATGACCGCCATGCAGAAGAGGTTCAAGCTCGAGACCCTTTCTGATATAGATCGCCCCAATTCCCTTGGGAGCGTGAATTTTATGACCCGAGAGAGCCAGCATATCTATCGGTACTTTCTTGACATCCACAGGAATTTTTCCGACTGCCTGCACTGCATCGGTGTGGAAAAATCCACCTTTTCCCTTTACTTTCGCCGCCAGTTCGCTGATCGGAAAAATTACACCGGTTTCATTATTGGCCCACATCAGAGAGACAATAGTATTATTGTCAACTGGAACCGAATCGAACTGATCAATCCTAAGGTTTCCATCGGAATCAACCTCCAGCTCTGTCAATAAAGCGCCCCTGCCTTGCAGGTAACGTGCGGTGTTGCGTACGGCCGGATGCTCAACGGTTGATGTAATTATTCTGGAAAAACTCCCGTGTACACCACAGAACCCCTTTAAGGCCAGATTATCACTTTCAGATCCGCAGCTTGTGAAGATAATCTCTTCAGGTGATGCTCCAAGCAGTTGAGCGACCTGCTCGCGGGCGGTTTCGACATACTTCTTTACATGTCCCCCGAACCAGTGAATACTCGATGGGTTTCCATATTGTCCGCTGAAAAATGGAAGCATCGCCTCTATGACTTCCGGGGCCACCTGTGTAGTGGCATTATTATCTAAATAAATTTGTTTTTCCATAATTTCCTGAAAATTACCTGTCACGTTTTCCTGCCCAGCCGGCAATCAGCCAGATGTTGAGAATTGAAATAAAGAAAATAACAACTGCCCTGACATATTTGACCACATGATAGAATGACCTGAAGGGATTTGACATCTTGCGCAGATACCAGGCCCTCAGAATGCCCGAAAAACTGTCAAGCGCAATGAAAAGAGCCCATGCAGCACCGATTGTAATGACAAGCTTATTTGGTTTCATCTTTTCCCTCCATCATTTTTGATTACCGGCCTGAGGAGCCTTCAGGGCACCCCTAAAAATTCATTTTCCGCTGCGGCTGGCTGCGAATTCTACTCCCGCTTCGCTGCACTCAATCGACGAATCACAGCGAATTCTCGCTGGCGCCTCGCTTGAAAACTGAATATTTAGAGGTACCCTTTATTTTAAAATAAAACCTGCCCGCTTACATAAACTGTTTTTTCAGGCCAAATGGCAGGGAGTTTGACTAAAACCAAATCCTGAATGATTTTTTAAGCAGGATAGAACCAATGAGAAAAATAATCAATACTGCTGTAATTGTCTCCATTCTTTCTATTACGGTCAATGGAGGCGGTTCTGAAAGGAAAATACCGCAACTTCAACAGTTGACCAGAACGATTCATATAACCGACAGCACAGCCGATATTTTTGAGATGGTTACATCCGACAGTGCCCGCATAATAACACCACAGATACGCAGTATCATTAAAGGCGGGGATGTAGAGATTGAGATTGTACCCGTTTGTGTGGTCGATTCGGTATTGATAATGGTCCGCCACTCAGGGAATCAGACCGATACGGTTGGAGTAAGCCGCAGGGCTCCATACAAAATCAAATGGAACGCTTCAGATTACCCGGATCAGGACCAGCAACATCTTCAGTTTGGATATATTCTTTTCAAAACATCAGGCCAGAAGATAATCTGCCCTCCCATGCCTCACAGGTGGGTTCTTGACAGGGATAATAACTTCAGCCGCAAAATTCACGGTTGCCATCAGACTACAACTCCTGAGAGGATAAAAATCGATGGAGATCTATCGGACTGGCGAGGAGTAAGGAGTGCCAAAATAGGCGCAGAGGGTACATTCAAAATCAGATGGAGTAATTCGCATATTTTTTTTGCTGCCCATGTATTTGACACTTCTGTTACCTACTCTGACTTTCTGGAGGTGCATTTTGATCTGCATAATGACAAGAGCCAGTTTGCAGGCATAAACCACAGGAGTATCCGCTTCGGTCCCAAAACACGAAGCAACTCTTTTACAGTAGATCTGACCAGTGATGGCTTTATTCTTCTGGACAGCATCAATGTACTCCTGAGCCGGGAGATGAAATGGGCCAGAACAATTGACAATGGCTATACGATTGAGGCATCGATACCCCTTTTCTGCCTCTCTGATCTTCAGTTCCCTAACATGAGATTCGGCTTTGACGTTTCGATAGTCAATGCTGATGCGGCAAACCGGAGCAATTTTACAAGCTGGTCAGGAACCATTTTCACAAACAGGTACAATCCAAGCCAGTGGGGAACCATTAAACTTCACCAGGCACTTCCCATACTGAAGATCACCCTGGGCCTGCTTTTATTCATTGCAGCAGCAGCAATTGCATTTGTCATTGCGGTGCTGATTAAACAGAACCGGGATGATTACATCTATGAGGAGATCGAAAGCAGAGGCTCTTCGGAACTGATGCGTTCAATAGAGGAAAAGCTACAGAAATTATTGAGCAATCCGGATCTTGACAAAGAACTTCTCTCAGAGGAATTGGGTATCGATTCTGAACAGTTGGAATCGGAAATAATGAAGGAGACCGGCGGCAACTTCGGAAGGTTCCTGGAGTTCGCGCGGATACGCTCAGCCCGCTCTTTACTGAAAGAAACCGACCTCTCATTTGAGAAAATTTTATCAAGGACCGGCTTTACAGAACTTAAGTCTCTATCTGACACTTTCGAGAAAATCAGTGGCACCACAATGGAGAAATACCGCAATAGAGTCAGGGAAGAATCCAGTCTTGAAGAGGAGGATTGATCAGTTACGCGGTCCTTCAAGGTATTTCGGCAAAAGCGACCTCAGCCCGGTATCACCCTCGTATTTCATGAACCTGAAATGCAGTCTGTCCAGTATCTCGTTTGCATTCTCTTCCAGATCCAGAAGGTATGTATTTACTTCACCATCATTGATATACTCAGGACTGCACCCGGAAGGATCTGACAGGTTAACATAGATCCTGCAGGTAAAAGGCCTCACGGGATAGACACTGCATCTGCTGTTATGGTCCAGAAGCGGACATGGTCTTTTCATTTGATAATAAACCGACAACAGCAGATCTATTTCATCTATGCGTTCTTTTTTCTGATCAATCAATGACAACTGGTTCTGCACCAGATTATCCAGCCGTTCAAGTTCTTTACAGTCATCCATGCAGGTATTTATGATCTTTTCGATGTCCCGGGGCCTGTTTTTCCGGATATAATCTGCTATGATCTCAGCTTCGAAAGAGTTTACATCCTCGACCCAGTGATTGCAGCACATTGCACAGGATACACTGCAGCAGCAGTTAATAGATGATTTTTCCAGAACTGTTTTCTGGAAAATCTGAAATAGCTCGTATACCCCGTTCAATAAAGAGATAAATCCGCTGTCAAGACAGGAATTGAAATTCCCACCCTCAAGCAACTTAAGGCGTTTCACAATCTCCCGATGAACAGGAATTGCCTCATCAGGCACAGAAATATTCACTTTTGCCTGTAGATTTTTTTCTGTATCACTCATAGGTTAGTTCAGGGTAGCCGGAGCTTAAAATCGCTGAAATGAATAGAGAGTTCGGCTTGTATCGATGGGATGAATTCGAAATCAGAACCTTTTATATTGTCTCTGTTTTTCACCCACATCGATGAGCCCTTCAGTGCAAGATCAGCATAGTCTTTGAAGTAAACGATTGATTTCAGATTAAACTCGAACGCCTTTTGGGTCGTATAGGAACTGTCTGAGGGCAAACCCCTGGTATTTCCTGTTTCATTATCATTCCACCTGGTTAAGACGTCCCTCCCGCCCTCTCTGCAGAAAGCAAGTTCAACTTCTGCTGCCCAGTAATTGTCTCCCGCGATACTGAATCCACCACTTACCCTGTCGCCATCATTCTGCTGAAACCCCAGGCTTTTTCCCCAATAGATATAGCGTTCACCATTATTTGCATTGTTATCTGTAACGGTGTAAAGCCAGGGTGACCTGTAATTGTACTGGGCTTTCAGCAGATGAGGGAAAGTGATACTGAACGGATTACGCCAGAAAAGCCCCATATCCAGGCCCCAGTGAGTTGGTTCTTTATCACTCGCTACTTCATCATCAACCTGGAAATCATCAAAAGCAACCTGTCCCCTGAATGAGATATCTTCAGTCAGAGGATGAATGTTCCACTGGAAAGAGAGCATCAGATTGCCTTTTCCTTCCTGGTTTGTATTTACGACCGTATAGATAGAGAAAGGATTTATGTACTGCAAATCCGGGAAATCGCTCTTACGGGTAAACAGGACTGATTCGGTGATTCCCAGTGTCACCCATTTGCCCAGCATCAGGTTAAGGGAATGAGCGGTAAAGAATCTGTTTACATTCGAATTATCGTCTGTATCCCTGTGATTCCTTCGTTCATAGTGAAAAGGGGCAAAGAGATGACGGAATTCAAATAGCGATGAATGCAGCTGCCACTCCAGAGCATCGTAGCTGTATGGATTAGAAGACAGTACAAGACTTCTGTCTGCGAAAGGTCCCCAGTTCCTGTTGAGCCTGCCGAGGCGAAAAAAACCGTATTTCCAATCTACCTGAAGAAAAGCCTCACCGATCCTGCCTCTGACATCACGTTCTCTGTGAGCCGGGTAAAGAGAATCATACTGGTACCGTTTATCTACATCGAGAGTCTGCCTGATCAGCAGATTTCTGTAACGGATTTGATTCAGCATGCCGATTTTCCAGTAGAAATCATCATCCTTGTCTTCAGCCACCGGCCCGAATGCCCCCGTTGCAGACGGTTCCAGAAAAAAGTAATTGCTGTCAAGGATTTCTTTTTCAGGCCATATTGTTCTGTCAAAAATATCTGCCGTACGGATATCATCCCAGAACATCCCGCTAGGAGATGATTCCGTGCGCTCCATCTCAGCGGCAATCAAAAACAGGGGCTCTCTCCAGTTATGAAGCTGCACTGCGGAAACAGAATTGGTCAGGGCAGCAAAAACAATCATGAAACAGACATAAATAATTTTTTCAGGTTTTATAGACATTTCTAGTATGCAGAATCCCTTTTGAGAAGAACCAAAACAGTTTTAATAATGATCTTTATATCAAACCAAATGCTCCAGTTATCGATATACTTGAGATCAAGCTTTACTATTTCATCGAAATTGCTGATTTTGTTTCTTCCTGAAACCTGCCAGAGTCCTGTGATTCCGGGTCTGATAGATATTCTTCGGTGGTGCCATTTCTGGTATTTGCCGACCTCATCGGGTGTAGGTGGTCTTGTACCGACCAGTGACATCTCCCCTTTTATCACATTAATAAACTGAGGCAGCTCATCAAGACTGAGTTTACGCATGATTTTACCGATTCTGGTGATTCTTGGATCATCCTTCATCTTGAAAATGGCGCCGTCGCATTCATTAAGCTTCTCGAGTTCTTTTTTTTGCTTTTCGGCATCGGCTGTCATTGAGCGGAATTTATAAATTACAAACCTTTTTCCGTTTTTCCCTACGCGCACCTGTTTGAAGAAAACCGGTCCTTTTGAAGTAAGCTTTATTGCAGTTGCCAGAAAGGGATAGAGCAGAATCAGTCCCAGGAAGCCTGCCAGACCTCCCACAAGGTCAAAGATCCTCTTGAAGAGCATCTGGTCGGGGTCAAGTTCAACAGTGTGGGAAATAAGTGTAGGGCGGCCCATGAAGCGGTGATATTCCCATCTTGCAAAGTATGTCGATGCTGCGATATTGAGGAAGACCCGCGCCGGACGGCCCATTTCCTCACAGATCTGAAGATAGGAATCTACCGAGAACCCTTCCCTTGTCATTTTGCGGGGAATACTGAAAAACACCTCTTCAACATAGCTGTTTTTGAGGACTTCTTCAAATTCCGCTGGCGAAATTCCTATGTCAAGCTTACGGACCAGCCTCAGCCCCCACTCAGGATGGCAGACTATCTCCTGATGAATCTGTGAAGCCATCCTGCCTCTTCCAACCAGAATCACCGGGCTGATGTTGCTGTTATTACGGCGAATCCTGGCGATAGTCCGTTTTACAAACAGTTTCTCAAATGCGATAAAAGCAAATGAGAATGCTGCAAAAGTAAAATACAGGTATCTGCTGTTATGACTGTGGGGCAGAAGATATAGAATCGAAGCACCCAGGATACAGGCAGAGATAAAAATCGCAACCACACGACGCATCAGCCCGGTCATCCAGGCAAAATGCAGTACAGAAAAGAGAGATCGTGTCCAGGCAAAGTAAAGGTAAAAGCCCATAAACCCGACAACCATGACCCAGTAATTGAGAACCGGGTGCAGTGGCCGGAATAACATGGTTATGGAATAGGAAAGGTAAAAAGCTATGACAATAAGAAAGCAGTCAATGAGCGCAATTGTCTGTTTTAGAAATGAAGAATGTTCTTTAAGCATGTTTACTCAGGATTAAACTCAAACGGAAACTCAAAAGACATGTTGCCGATTTTCTCGGGAATCTTTTTAAACTGTATATCTTTTACATATCGAAGCAATTGACTCAAAAACTCTTCATCGTTGATGCCGGTTTTGCTGACTTTTGCATCTACAACCGTCCCTGAAGGACTGACCCTGAAGGAAACCATAACAGTTCCGCTCATAGACTCTTTAACCTTGAGCCTTTTCTTATAGATGGATTTAAGATTGGGGATATGCCGGGCAATTGAGTCCATGATTGACTGCTGACCGCGATACTTCAGTGCTTCCACCGAATTATCCACTATCTTCTTTTCTACGATGGGAACCGACGCGGCTTTAACCGGAGTCTTTTCTGTTTCACTGAAGACCAGACCCTTAACCATTTTCTCCGCATCACTATTGTTCATCAAACCATCCTGCTCCTTTAGAAAATCAAAAAGGAGCTGTGAGGCGGATTCTGAAATACCGAATATACTACTGAAAAAACCGGCTACTTTCTGCTGATTATCCGGATCAATGCTATCGACAGATCTGGAAGCCTGTAAAATTCCTGAACAGTCTTCTTTGTTATAGGCTGTAAAAAGCGATTCAGCATAAGCCACTACAGCTCCTGGAGATAATCCCAGGGACAATTTCTGGTAAAGTACCTTTGCAGAACTTAACAGAAGCCCTGCGGCCTGGGGGTTCCACTCTTCGCCTGCCCTGAGCTGGAGCTGCTCAGAAAACTTTTGCGAAAGAATATCTGTACCGCTGTCTGCAATAAAAACAGATGCAACAGCCATCCGGAGTTTCAGATTTCTTATTCTGACTGAATCACTGGAGGCTGCAGGGTCAAGCTTCACCAGTTGTTCAATCTTCAGCGAATCTGAGCCGATGACAATAAAGGCGAGTTCTTTTTTCTTTGCGCAAAAGATAAAAAGGAAGGGAAGGCCGCACATTAAAACAGTCAGCAGGCGTAAATTCCTGTAATTTAAAATTTGCATACATTACCCGTTTAAATTGATGCCGGCCAGCAAGTCAGACCTCAATGTCTCTATGCTGCCTTCGTTCAAGACATGCCTCCAGAATCCTTCCGGCGGCGTTTGAAAGAGCTTCTCCTGCATTTTCATTCTTGACATTACTTCACTTTCAGAAAGAGCCCCGGGTTTCAGTATCAGGCGCCTGAGTCTGGTACTGAAAGATGCGCTGATCCAGATCCTCTGATTAAACCAACTTTCAATTTTCCAAAGCGGTATCAGTGCCGCATCCAGCACAACTGTTCCGCAAGTTCCTTTAAGGAGTTCGCAGAGCCTTTCAAGCAACGGCGGATGAACTATAGAGTTCAGTTTTCTTATTTCTTCAAGGTACCTGAAAGCCCTGGATCCCAGTCTGTCAAAAGCTATCGCACCTTCACGAAACACCGACTCTCCAAAAGCCGAAGAAATCTTCTTCTTTATCTCACTATCAGACTGCATCAGGATCTTGGCCTCCAAATCCGCATCGATAATTTGCGCACCTGCTTCAGCCAGAATCTTTGCAGCAGTCGACTTTCCTGAACCCATGTAACCGGCCAATGCAATTTTTGCAGACATTTATTCTCAGACAATAGAATGATACTTCGTTATAGTGACGCGGTTTCCCTTTTTGTTGAATTCTACATTATCAACATAATGCCTCACAATAAACAGTCCTCTGCCGCAGTCCTTGATCAGGTTTTCCGGAAGAGTCGGATCTGGAACACAGGAAGGATCAAAACCCTCTCCTTCGTCCATGATCGAAATCACTGTTTTCTTTTTGTCAATAACATGGCCCATGATCACCTTTTTGGAAAAATCTTTGTGATTGCCATGAAGAATAGCATTTACAAGCAGCTCAGTAAGTGTGATCTTCATCTTTCTGATGCTGTCATCTGCATATCCGAACTTATCCATATTGCTCAGAATAACAGAGATGGCACGGTCCATTTCCTCATAATAGCTTACAGACTGCAGGTACACCGGATCATCATCGGCAAACCCCAGTTTATTTTTAATAAGGTTTTTCCTTGACTGTGTCAGAACTTCAGCCACAACCGCAGTAACATCATCATCGATATTCTTTTTAGCGCTGTATTTTTCATTAATAATGTTAATCAGATTTTCTGCCTTGCCGTCCTTTAATGCAGAACATACAGTCTCTTCAAAAAGAATCTTCCCTTCCTGCAAATCATCGGAAAAGACCCTGTAGATGCCATCTGTCAGAAGCACCAGGCAGTCGCCCTGGTTCAAATAGACACTCTGTTCCTCAAAAAATCCGTTGTCAAAAACCCCTATGAAAGTACCCTGCGATTTCAGCGGCAGGACATCGTTCTGATTTCTGCGGTAAACGACAGGACAGATATGTCCGGCATTAGAGTAGGTCAGGCGGTTATCATGCAGGTCAAGGTATGCTACAAAAGCGGTTAGATAGAAATCAGCCGAAACATCTCTGATTATCTCGCTGTTGACCCGTTCTATGACTGCTCTGGGGGAGAATCCGTTACGCAGGTGATTTGAAAAACACACTTTTGCCAGGGCAGAGATGAGCGCTGAGGGGATTCCGAATCCTGTAACATCGAAAATTACAAATGCCAGAACATCATCGGAAATCTTAACGACATCGTAAAGATCCCCGCCGATTGCCCCGCATGGAAGGTAAAGAGATTTGAGCTGCAGACCTTCAAATACAGGCAGATTATGAGGAATCATGGCTGCCTGAATCTTACGTGCTATTACCAGTTCAGCATCCCTGGTATCCATTTTACCATCCTGGCATGCATCATTTGGTGTGTTCATATCAATATCCGATGACGATTCAGGGCAAGTCATATTTTATTGTTCACTTCTTGATCAAATAAATCTATTTTGGATACAAATATACTAATGGTCACTCTCAAATTCTGAAGAATTTCCCGAATTGTAAAACTCAGGAACCAGTTTTTTTTCCGCAAAGGGAACCTGAGCCCGAACTGGACACAGTTCAAAGATATCATACATTATAATTTACTTTCCGGCTCATAGTCTACGAAATACGAAATGGGGTCAAGATGCTGGCGAAATTACGCTCTCTGGCAGTTCTTGGAATTGACGCTTTTGAGATCGGTATTGAAGCCGATATCAGCGAAATGCTTCCAGGATTAACGATAGTCGGCCTCCCTGACGGTGCTGTGAGGGAATCAAGGGAACGGGTCATGTCTGCGATCAAAAACTGCGGATTTCAGTTCCCAAACCGTAAAATAACCATAAACATGGCCCCGGCAGATATGAAAAAAGAGGGTTCGGCATTTGACCTGCCCATTGCCATAGGCCTTCTGATGGCGTCTTCCCAGATAGAAATTGATGAACCTGACCGTTTTATCATAGCCGGAGAACTTTCCCTGGATGGTACTGTTAAATCCATAAAAGGCGTGTTGTCGATGGCTATTAAAGCCCGGGAGCTTGGCTGCGGCGGGCTGATAGTTCCAAAGGAAAATGCGCTGGAGGCCTCTGTGGCAAAAGGGATGAATGTTATCCCGGTCAGCAGCCTCTCAGAAGCGCTGGATTTTCTGACAAAGAATATTGAAATAAGACCATTCACCACAGACCTGAACTCGATTTTCAACCAGGCGAGATTCTATACCATCGACTTTCGGGACGTTAAAGGTCAGGAACACATCAAGCGGGCGCTTCTGGTCGCTGCAGCTGGCGGTCACAATATCCTTATGCTGGGTCCGCCAGGATCAGGAAAGACCATGCTGGCAAGAAGGATTCCCACAATTCTTCCAGATCTTTCTCTTGATGAAGCTCTGGAAACAACTAAAATTCATTCAGTTGCCGGACTTCTGGATACAAGCACTCCCCTGCTTGCCACTCGTCCTTTCCGTTCTCCTCACCATACAATTTCAGATGCAGGTCTAATTGGCGGAGGTTCCTACCCCCGCCCCGGAGAAGTCAGCTTGAGCCACCATGGTGTCCTTTTTCTGGATGAGCTGCCGGAGTTTAATAAAAATGTGCTTGAGAACCTGCGTCAACCCCTTGAGGACGGGAAAGTGACAATTTCGCGGGCTCTGATGTCTCTCTCCTATCCGGCGCGCTTCATGCTGGCCGTTGCACTGAACCCCTGCCCGTGTGGCTATTTTACCGACACACGGCACAAGTGTTCCTGCACACCTCAGCAGATACAGAAGTATATGTCAAAAATTTCCGGCCCGCTTCTCGACAGAATCGACATTCATGTTGAGGTCCCGGCCCTGACTTATGAGGAACTTTCACGCAAGTCTCCCGGAAGAGATTCAAATTCAATGAGAGAGGAAGTCGGGAATGCCCGGGCTCTTCAACTACAGAGATTCAGTTCAGAGAAAAAGGTCTTCTGCAATGCCCATATGGAATCCCGTCACATCAGAAAACATTGTAATCTTGACAAAGAAAGTCAGGAGCTCTTGAAAAATGCAATAGAAAAATTGGGCCTTTCAGCAAGAGCCTACGACCGTATACTTAAAGTGTCAAGGACCATCGCTGATCTGGACCGTTCAGAAGAGATAAAAAGTCAGCATATCGGGGAGGCAATCCAATACCGGAGTCTGGATAGGAAATTGTGGATGGGGTAGAAGTCACAAGTCACAAGTCACAAGGAAGAAGTAAGAAGTAAGAAGGAAGAAGGAAGATTCCTGAAAGTTACTTTTTCTACTTATTGATCTTTCACAATAGTATACACCAGAAATGGTCAATTTTATTTGAGGAAATGACCATTTCAGATGTTTTCTATTGTGAGATGGTCAATATGTTTTCAACTTTCAGCTTTCAACTTTCAACTTGCAACTTTCATCTTTCGACTTTCGACTTGTGACTTGTGACTTGTGACTTTTTGGAGGGTTGATATGTCTGCATATGGATTCGAGCAACTGGAAGTCTGGAAGAAAGCCTGTGCACTTGCAGTAAAAATATATTCGCTGCTTGAAGACAGCAGTGATTATAGCCTGCGTAATCAAATGCAGAAAGCTGCTGTTTCTATAGCATCGAACATTGCAGAAGGCGCTGAAAGGTGAAGCCAGGCACAGTTCAATTGCTTTTTACTCTATGCTAAAGGTTCAACAGCAGAACTGAGAACCCAGTCATCCATTGCTTCTCAAGTCAAGCTTTTAAGTGAGGAAGAGTATCAAACATGTACTCAAGATCTTCTTGAGATCTCACGAATATAGAAGGACTCAGGAAAGCAATTACACAGAAAAAATCACAACAACCCGTTTTGAATAAATAACAAATTTTCTTTTTCTTTTTTTCCTGACTCTCGACTTGCAACTTGTGACTTGCAACTTGTGACTTTCGACTTTTGACTTTAACCCGGGGTCTGTTTATGATAACTCTTTGGCTTCATTTCCTGATCAGTTCTCTTTTTGTGACAGGTGCCGGATTATATATCGGAAGAGTAAGCGGCGAACTTGGGGAGAGGCTCAAGCTCGGGAAGGCCTGGGCCGGAGCAGTACTGTTATCGCTGGCAACCACGTTACCGGAGCTCATAACAACTGTTACAGTTGTCTGGAGAGGCGAAACAGGGCTGGCTTTTGGAGGAGTGCTTGGGAGTATGGTGTTCAATCTTTTCATACTGGTGGTTGTCGACATTTTTGATACAGACCCGATCTATCACCGTTTATCAACGAACCATCTTCTTACGGGCCTTTTAGGATGTGTTCTTCTTTCTGCGGTGGTTTTCGGGCTTTCACTTGGTCAAGTTGGTACTCCTCAGTTTAAAGATATTCAGGCGATCAGTTTTATCGGCATATCATCGATTGCAATCATATTTTTTTATATAGCAGGCCAGATAATTCTTTTCCAGCTGGCAAAAAGCGAAAATGCCGAACCACGTATCAAAATAGCAACAGCTTTCGACCGGTTCTCGACAAAACAGATTTTTGGTATTTACTTCGGATTAGCCGGGATTATCATAATTGCGGCCTACCAGCTTGGTATTGCAGCGGAAAATCTTGGCAGAGCGTTTAATTTTTCGGCTACATTCGCTGGAGCGACCCTCATAGGTATCGTAACAAGCCTGCCTGAATTTACAAACGGTATTGCCTGTGCCCGGCAGAAGGAGTATGATCTTGCCATGGGCAATATATTGGGGGCAAACGCCTTTGTTATCGTTGTGCTGGCAATAGCAGATCTGCTTTACTTAAAGGGTTCGATTTTTTCATTTCTTTCTCCCACAGATGCTACATCCTCGATAATCATGGCAAGTCTGGCAATAATGATGCAGGGAGTTGCTCTGGGAGCACTTGCGGGTCGCAGCAGACATAGAATCTGGCGTCTGGGAGCGGCATCGGTGCTGCTTTTATTTCTTTATTGGGTGAGTCTGGTTATAGCATACCGTTTTTCTCTTTAAAAACAGCAGGAATTCGCCCAATCACTCTACAAAGCTTCCGCTTAACACAATCGGCTGATTCAGCGGGCTTCCGCTGACCATGATAAAGCTTGCCATATCACTTGTTTCGACCTGGACAACTCCGTTTTTTTGACAGAACAGAGCTTCATGAGAATTGAGGTGTCCTGAATCTGTTTCAATTTCTCCTTTATAAACATAAATAAACCCGTTATGGGAAAAAAGAGGCACGCTCAGCAATGAAGCCCCGGTGATTCTATAATCTTTAAATTGAATAGGAGTAAAGTGTTTTACAGGAGAATTTCCACCGACAACGGTACGGATCTTTAGCCCCCCTTCATTTTCGCTGTTAATCTGATCAGGGTTTACCTGCTGGTATTGCGGATCACTCTTTTTAAGATGCAGAGGCAGATTTATCCAGAGCTGAAATCCATGGCAACCCTCTTCTCCCCCGGGCATCTCTGAATGAACTATTCCCCGGCCTGCACTGAATCTCTGAACCCCGCCCTCGGGAACAGTCGTGTCGTTACCCAAAGTGTCTCTGTGGCGGAAAGAACCACCAAGCATATAAGTCACCGCCTCAAATCCCCTGTGGGGATGCTCCGGGAAGCCGGTACCGGCTTTTACGAAAAATTCATCAAGAAGCACAAATGGATCAAAACTGCGAATTAATGGAGAAGGGAAAAGACGCCACACTCTCGCCCCGACACCCTCCTCAAGCGCAGTTGCAGATATTTTTAACGGGCTTTCCATAAAAATTCCTCCTCTAACCTAAAACGAAAGCAATTTTGGGGTCATTTCCAATTTACCGGAAAGGATTACTGATGATAATTGATGTCTTTAAACATATTCCCGGGGAGAGCCGTAATAAATGGAAGCAGGTTTTATATTCTCTTGATTTTTAATTCTGCCTGTTTTATTCTTAATAGTTTCAAAAAATTAAAACCTCAATTCCGGGAGATTCAAGATGCCCCAGGGCAAGCGACCAACCAAAAAAGCAATGAGCAATCAGACGAAATGTCCCAGATGTATGTCAAGGGGCTATGACAAAGCAGAAAAACTGAACCTGCTCGAGAAATTTAAGTTCATGGGGTGCAATGTGTGGATTTGCCGAAAATGCGGCAAAAAATGGGCTGGCTAATCCTAACGGGCCATCTCAAGAATCTGCTTTAACACAGTCAGCAGCTGATCAGTTGATTCTGCCCTGAAAATCCGGTCTCTGAGCGCCGATGCACCTGAGAGTCCTTTTATGTAGCGGGAGACATGTCTTTTCATCTCCCTATACGCGAATCTTTCTCCATACATTTCTTTGAACCTGATTACATGCTCCTGCGCCAGATCGACTTTCATCTCAGGAGTCACAATCGGCCCGCATTCAGACTTCAGAGCGCTCTTTATCTGCGCAAAAATCCAGGGATTGCCGAAAGCCTCCCTGCCTATCATCACTGAATCGCATCCGGTTATCCTCAACATCTCCAGGGCATCCTCTGAACTCACGATATCTCCATTTCCAATTACCGGAATGGGAACAGCCTTTTTTACCTCTGTGATTCTCTCCCAGAAGGAATGGCCCGAGAAGCCCATCGACTGTGAACGGGGATGAAGTGTAACTGCAGCAGCGCCGCACTGCCATGCAGATGCTGCAAACTGAACATCAACCCATTCATTCATACGCCACCCGGAACGTATCTTGACAGTTACAGGAACGGGTACTGATTCCGCCACCTTGCCGACTATTCTGCAGAAAAGATCATGATTTTTCAGCAGCCCTGAGCCGCCATTTTTCTTAACGACCTTGGCAACAGGACATCCGGCGTTTATGTCAATAAAATCGGGTCTGACTTTATCATAGGTGAGTTTTGCGGCTCTGGCCATATGATCCGGATCGGAACCGAAAAGCTGAATTCCAATGGGCCGCTCCGATACATCAAACAGCATCAGTTTTTCTGTGACTTCTGAGCAGTAAATAAGACCTTCGGCACTTACCATCTCAGATACCACTATATCTGCACCCTGCTCTTTGCAGATGCGGCGGAACACCGTATCTGTAACGCCTGCCATGGGGGCTAAAACCAATTTTTTATCTGAAAAAAACATCTGAACACCTGATTTGTTATCTGTAGAAAATAGTGACTTCGATATGTTTCTGCAATTATTACCTAACTTATGCACCCGGATCAGGGCAAATTGCGCTTAGCCCTTGTGCATAAAGGCTTTCACAAATCTTGATGTACCACAGGTGTGGTGCACCTGCGATTTGTTCAAGCCTTTCTGCTGCAAGGTCTAAACGCACTTCGTCCCTTCCCGGATGCATAAGTCAGGTATTACAAACTTCCATTGAGCGGTCAATAACGTCAGGAAGTTTTCCAGCCCTCATGGATACAACAGACTCTCTGCCAAAATTTACAATCCGGCACTTCTTGAGTTCGCCAGCATGTTTTTAAGCCGGATCATCGTTGCTTCAAGTTTTACAAGATCACTGCTGAGCGGAAACATCGCATGGTACCTATCCCTGAACCGGACCGCCTCCGCGAACTTATTTGCATTAGTCAAAACTACCAGAATCCTTACATATTCATTAAGAAGATGTGAGAATTCATTTGGAGCGTAATCCCTTTTCTGCTCATGGAGAAAATTACGCTGATGCTTTGCGTGAATCTCAAAAATTTCTATCATTGAAGAGAGATCTCCGGACAAAGAGTCTTCTGTGAGCCAACATACGCCAGTAAACTCATCTATATGCGCAAGTGTTCCCTTACGCCCTAGCCTGATCCAGAAATCCTGATCACCTATCGCCCTGTATCTGATATCGAAATATCCGACTCTCTCATGAACGTTTCTTTTCCACATTGGATGCGGACCTACACGACACTGGAACAGAAGATCATAGAAAGAATACTGGGGCCAGACAAATGCCCCGCCGTATTTTTCTGTAGCAACATAATTATCATAGTCGTTATGGGGAATATCTGTCAGTTTTGTATTCCCGTAGACCAGATCCACCTGCGGATTAGACTCGAGGTAATTCAAGAGCATTTCCAGAGTCTGGGACCGTAACCGGTCGTTTGTGCTGAACATGAAAACATATTTGCCTTCAGCCAGATAGATCCCCAGGTTCCATGCTGCATAAATACCGATTCTCTCCGCAGTTCTATAGTATCGTATCCCGGGATATTTCTCAATAAAGCGCATTATTACAGATTTTTCGTCCTGCGGAGAGGCGGCATCTATTACTATTACCTCAACACTCCCAAACACGCTTTGGCTCACGACATCACTGAGACATTCATCTATGAATTGCCCCGAGTTATAAGTAGATATGATAATTGAGACAAGAGGTTTTGACGGTACAGATGCAGAACTGAGAAAATCGCTTGAATTTATGGTAGATGTAAACCACTCTTTCTGGGTCTTCTGCAGTTGGGCAAAAATTTCAGGATCATCAGGGTAATAATCTTTCAACCCGAATAAAACCTTGAGTGCATCTTCATGCTTCCCCAGTGATCGTTGATATTCAGCAAACTCAATCGCAAGAGGTTTCAGTGATGGACACATTGCAAGCGCTTTGGTGTAATTCATAATTGCACCTGAGATAATTCCCGATTCTCTGTATGCCCTGGCAGCACAAACCAAAGGCCGGTGATCTGCGCCTAACACTTCAGAAGAGATCAAAGATGCCCTGAGCGCTTTATTTGTATCATCTGACAAAATTTCATTTGAGCGGCTGACAAGGTTTTCTGCACGGTTCAGCCGTCTGGAATGCTTAATGCCGGAAGTCATATCCATAATCCGGGCTTTAATCACATCGGCCATTTTTTCCCATGTAAACCGGCGGGCATTTTCTATTCCCTTTTTTCCCAAATCTTCCCGTGTGCTGGCATCCAGCATCTTACGCATCACATCAACTATCTCCGGACCTGATCCCGGATTAACATATACACATGCATCCCCGCCGGCTTCGGGAATTGAAGAATTCCTGCATGCAATTACCGGACAGCCGCAGGCACCGGCTTCGATTACAGGTATTCCAAATCCCTCGTATATTGAAGGATATATAAGTGCCTGAGCACCACTGTATGCCGCCACAAGTGTCGGGTCATCTGTGTAATCTATCCTCATGACTGAGGTTCCAAAGCGGGCAATTTCAGAATCAGAAAACTTTTCACCTCCGATGCAGACAATCCGGGTCTGGTTTCGAAGATCTGAGTTGATAAATGATTCCAGAACGATGCCGCCGTTTTTGTATGATGACCTTTTTCCCACCATGACAAAATAGGGCCCTTTAATCCGGAACTGTTCTCTGAATCTTTCAACCTCCTGTAAAGCGGGCCTGAAAATATCTGAAATAGCAGGGTAAGCCACGCTCACCCTGTCTGGCGGTTCATGATAATACCTTGACAAATCATTTCGGGTTGATTCGGAGATGGCAACGAATTTATGTGCACAAGAAAATGCCCTCTTTTTAGGAGCCCACATTCCTGTAATCATGTTGGCTCTTGCCAGTTCCGGTATCAGATCATAGACAAGCTGAATTGAAGCTATTCCGGGCGCTGAGGAGTAATAGGTGCTCATAAACAGATCCGCCCTGTTTTCTCTGCATATTGCAGTGAGCAGTTTTTCATCATTTTCAAGATCACAATTGGTGACACTGCAGTACTCCGGGACCACCAGGGTTTCAACACCTTCTATTCCCGGATCATAATTCCCGCGGACAAGCAGGATTATTCTGGTATCTTTCAGTGTGTCCTTAAGAATTGGAATAATATTCTTCCAGATTCGTGAAATGCCTACATTTGCCCCTGCCTGAATCTGGAATATCAATCCGTCAATTACAACTGTACTTTTCAGCGCACCGGAAGAGATCTTCGCGGCCCTTTTCCCTGCCTTCTTTGCAACAACAAACATATCATAATGAAAAAGACCGGGCATTGTTTCGATTACCATCAAACCGGATTTTTCCAGAATTTTTCCGGCGCTGTTCTCATCGTACAAATAGAGGTGCTCCTCAGGAAGGAACATCTCCCATGAGGCCCCCTCGCCACGATAACATGGTGTCTGGATCAAACATACACCATCCTCCCGCAGATAATCCGATATGGCACTTATTGCCTTTACAGGTTCATGAAAGTGCTCCATAACATCAAAAGCGCACACAGCATCATACTTCCGGTAAGGCAGTTTGACATCAGGAAACAACCCGGGTATGATATACTCCAGACCGAAGATATTCTTTCCAAGCCTGCATGTGTTCTCGTCAATTTCTATGCCTGCGGCTTTACGAATGCCGTGAGAAAGACAGTACTGAAGAAACCCGCCGTGAGAGCACCCGATTTCAAGCACCCGTTCCGGCAAAATTTTATGTCTGTTAAGAATTCGGTACCAGAGCGGTATCCGGTCGTGAAAATCCTCAATCATCCTCTGCTCGATAGGGGGAGTGCGGCTTTTCTCGAGCTGGTGTTTGTGCCAGTACTGATCCATCCCGTAAAATTTCTTCAAGTCCTCTGCTGTATAGGCTTTTTTCAAGACCAGAGTGCCGCAATTTTTACATCTGCCATAGAGTTCATGCGTTGATTTTTCGGTCTGTCCTCCGCACCAGCACCGTGCAGAGTCATTGTCGTCAGGCAACATCGTGGACATCAATATCTCCTGTTAGAGCTCGAGATCAAAGCTATAGTATATTATTGGCAAGTCACAAGTTGCAAGTCACAGGTCACAAGTTGTGAGGATAAGGAATAAGGGCTTAAGAAAAAGAAAGTTGCCTGGAAATATTTCTCCGACTTTCGACTTGCAACTTTCAGTTTCTTCCGGTCAGCAGATTGTTTCTATTGGAGCCTTGCCCTTGAGGTTCACGCACTGGCTTGAAACAAAACGGGAGGGGTCGGGAACCTGATCAGAACAGCTTATCGGCAGATTCGCGGCATGCTTCTGAAGAAATTTCTGTCCATAAGAATTCCAGACTTTATCAAAAACACTCTGCGAACGTCGCTTTACCACTATATCTGTAGTCACCAGTATCCTGCTTAACTGGTTGGCCTGCATACATAAATCAAGATCCCAGAAATGCTCTCCATCGAAGGTCTCTTCATCAAACCTGATTTTCTGGAACAAAGATGCCCTTACGGCCATAAAAACGCCATCACAGATAACAGCCGGAAAATTCCCATTTTCAGGTGAGAATACAACTGCAAAGAAATCACCATTCTGTAAATGATGAACCACTCTGCCCTTGATAAAGGGCCTTCCAGCGGCGGTCCAGGAATATTTATCTGCAAAAAGAAACTGCGTTCCGGCAACTCCGGCAATCCCTAACCAGGGATCATCGGAAAACTTTTTTTCCAGTATACATCCCCAGTTCATTTTCATGAAGAAAAGATCTTCTGGAACAAAAACCAGTATATCACCACGGGCTTTGGAAACGCCCTGATTGTAAGCTGCGGCCAGTCCCATTCCGTTGCTGCCATCAACCATAATGTACTCATGATCAACCCCGATAGTCTTTGCAGTATTGCGCTCCTGGATTGATTCGGGAATGGGCCGTCTCCAGCATGTAATCACACTTATCATAAATTCTGTCCTCCAAAGTTACTATGAAATATGAATCAGCCTCCGGCAATATATCAAGTATTAAGTTGCAAGTCACAAGTCTCAAGTCGGAATCGGAACGGAAACAGAAGAAATTTCCGATATCTTAATGTTCAGATGTATCAATATGATCCCTGTCCTTCCCTACTTCCCGCCCCTTCCCTATCACCTTATTCCCGAACCGGGCCACAATTCTATCCACTGCGGCTTCAGTTGCCTCTATCGACTCAATTGTCTTCTGAGCGAAAAGGTCGGTCTGTTCGGCATCATCGAGCCCTGTTACACCGACACCCAGAAGTCTTAAAGACGGCTCCTTGAGTTCTTCCAGAAGCTGTAGCGCGTTATCGAAGATTAATTTGGCCGTATTTGATGACTGAGGGAGGGATTTTCTGCGGCTGTGCCTGCTGAAATCCGGACGTCGCCAGGTAAGAAAAACAGTATGACCCTTTACGCCATAACGACGGGCCCGCCTCGAAACATCCTGGACAAGTAAAAAGAGCACATCTCTCCACTCATTTCTGTCTCTTGAGTCAGCATTAAAAGTATGCTCTCTTGAGATCGACTTTATTGAATCATACTCACCCACCGGGCGCTCATCAATTCCCCTGCAGAGGTTGTAAAGAGAGATACCCTGCTTTCCAAACCGATCATTGAGATACTCCAAAGAGAGGTTCTGCAAATCTCCCACTGTGCATATCCCCATCCTCTGAAGCACCTCTGTGCTCTTTACTCCAACACCCCAGATTTTTCCAACTTTCATGGGGGCCAGCCACTCTATTATCTGTTGAGGTTCTGATGGGACGATTGTGATGCCGTTTGGTTTATTAAAATCAGATGCAATTTTTGCCAGAAACTTATTCGGGGCCACACCTATAGAGCCGGTGAGTTTCTGTTCACTCCTGATTCTCTCTGATATCGCTTTTGCGGCATCCAGAGGAGATCCAAAGAGCCTGTCGGTGCCGCTCATATCCAGAAATGCTTCATCAACTGATACCTGCTCGACACGGGGAGAAAACTGCTCAAAGATGTTCATGATCGCTTTTGATACACTTTCATAAACATGCATCCTCGGAGTCACGAAGATTCCGTCGGGACATCTTCTGTAAGCCTCATTAATAGGCATTGCGGAATGGATTCCAAACCTGCGTGCCTCATAGCTCGAGGTAGAAACAACCCCTCTGTTGCCTGGACGGGCACCGACAATTACCGGTTTACCCATGTACTGCGGATTATCACGCTGCTCTATGGAGGCAAAAAAAGCATCCATGTCTATATGGAAAATCGTTCTGTTATTAGAGGAACTCATTGGTCAGTTCTGATGATTTGTCCGGAATCAGTTGGGAACAGGAGCCCGTGTGCAGATAAATATATCTTTAAATCAGCCTTTATGCATAGATTCACCATCTCACATCATCAACCCACAAACAGAATGGCGCCCCTTTGCCAACCCTGACCTCAAGTTCGATTTCCCCATTCTGACTGCCGGTTTCAAGGGACAGCTCTTTCCAGTTCTTAAGATTGATCTCAGAATAACTGGCGCTCTTTGATGGTTTTAATCCATTGGGGAAATTATAGTATGTCCAGGCTCCTCCAGCCGGACGTGTTCGGAATGAAATTTTTCCAGATCCCCTGACCTTTAAGTTCAACAAATCTTTATCGCCACTCTTTACCAAAACAGCTTTTGAAGCACTGCTGTTCTTTTCCCTTGCATCTCCACTGATTCGCAAGGAGTATTTACCACCCGCCACGCCGGCAGTATCCCGTAATATATAAACTCCTGAATTACTGCAGATCCATCCCTCTGTAGACTGTTCAAATCCCCCCTCATCACATTCTGCAGATTGAGAGATGTTTTGGGGTATGACTTCAGATCGTGATGAATCGAAAGAGAATGGTCCCTTGACAAATCGCGCAAAGAGCGGGAGGTGATCTGAATACCCTTCACCTGTATGAAGCTTCAATTTTTTCTTCCATCTGTTCTGCCAGCGAAAAGGTTTACCGCCTTTGAGCAGACGTCCCTCCCAGGTAAACGCGCCGAAGCTGTTGTCTAAATAAGAAATTCCGGTTGAGTCGTAGAGTGCAGCCGGTAGAAGGATATGGTCAGGAGTCTGGAGATTGCCTTTGAAAACATAGCTCATCCGCTGTGATTCAGGGAGCTCAAGCCAGAGATCGTAGTGTGTGCCTGGTTTCATCTCTGCCAGTTCACTCTCAAGGATAAAGCCCGGATTCTTACCACCGGAGACTGTCATAAGAACGTGATTTATGCTGGTTTTACCGTTTGTGTCATCATGTCCGAATGTTTTAAAAGTCAAATACTCGTTATAATCGCAGTTAAAATCACCCAGGAGCACATA
>JAAYYB010000278.1 GCA_012515615.1 Fibrobacter sp. | reverse complement strand
TAAAGAGATGGTTTGCACTGGATAGAATTTCCCTTTGAGATGTAAGTAAAAGATCTTCCTACAGTACACTGCTTTTATTAGAAGAGCAGTCAGAATTTGTGTTGCCTTTTTTTTGTTCCCGCACGTGATAACCTACAGATGAAAAACTGACTTTGTTGATTTAAGATGATTCCAATATAGAATTACCTCTCTTTTGAAGGCTTGCTCTGGAGTTCCCCAGAGATGAATTAGTGACTGAATACCAAAGTTCTTATTTCATCTCTGGGGTGAATTTCCCCCACATTTCTACTGACATTACAACCTGGATTCCTTCTTTCAAAAGAGAATGACTGAACAGAACCAACTGAAACCTTTCTCAAACACTTACCCACTCTCCAAACTTCCTAATGCTTAAGTAGACTTAATATTCAGAATTCACCCCCGATCACTTTTAATAATAGTATTTTTCTCAAATAACTATTCTCAAGGTACTTTATCGTAAATACGGCTTCTAAATGATCCTTTACCGATATATCATCAAAGAGCATATTTTCCCTTTTCTGGTCTCACTAAGCATCATTGTATTCCTTTTTGTGATGCAGCAGATGGTGGTTCTTCTGGACAGAATCATCTCAAAGGGACTTGACCCTGCTGTAGTCCTGGAAATATTTATCATTCAGCTTGGATGGATAATTGCTCTGGCCATCCCCATGGCTATTCTTACTGCCACGCTATGGTGCTTCGGGAGGATGTCGGGAGATAACGAGATAACCTCTATTAAGGCATCCGGACAGAGCCTTTCTCCTCTTATGATCCCGGTTTTCAGCGCTGCAGCGGTAATGGCAGTGATGCTTGTTTTTTTTAATGATCTTATCCTTCCTGATGCCAACCACCGAACGGCAAACCTTCTTTCAGATATCTCACGCACCAAACCGGCAGCTTTTATTGAGCCTGGAATTCTGATCCGCGATTTCACTGGATATACTATCTATACTGAAGATGTCGATTCCAGAACAGGTGTCATGAAAGGGATAAAGATATTCACTGATGTTGCGGAGCAGGACCCATCCACTACTGTGGCCGACAGTGGCATGGTAAGGATGACTCCCGATGAGAAGTATCTGGAACTGACACTCTATAATGGCGAATCCCACAATATTTCAAGGAAAAACCCTGAAGAGTATTTTGTGGGCAAATTTCATAAACAGGTGATCTGTATCCAGAATGTAGACACTAAATTCCAGCGTACCACATCAGACTATCGCAGCGACCGTGAAAAGAGCTCTTCCATGATGTTGACCGATGTGGCAGAGTTAAAGAAATCAAACAATCAGTTTATCTCAGAATACAATCAGCTGCTCGATTCCGTGTCTCTTCGAGTCTCAAAGTTTGATTCCCTTAGCCAGGCACTCTCCGACAGTGTATCTCAGATCGATACAGCCGAAATCGACACCTCATTTCAGGCCTGGGCCGCCAGGCTTGATGCAGATGGCAGAGGCCCGACAATAGATATGCGGCGTCATGGAGATTATCTGGAGCGGCTGATGCGGCGAATCAGATCAAATGACCTGTTGATCAGCGAGTACATGGTTGAGGTACATAAAAAATTTGCAATCCCCGTAGCCTGCCTGATTTTCGTTCTTATCGGCGCGCCTCTGGGGATAATGGCTAAACGGGGCGGACTTACAGTAGGAGCAAGCTACAGCGTCTTTTTCTTTATTGCTTACTGGGCATTTCTGATAGGAGGAGAGACACTGGCTGATAAACTGATCATCTCCCCGGCCGTAGCAATGTGGGCGGGCAATGTGGTGATTGGGATCTGCGGAATAATTCTGACTATTCTTATGCTCAGAGAAACAACCATCCGTTTTGATTGGCTCACATCCTGGTGGCGCGGCATAGCAGGCAAAGAGCAGAAGCTGGTGCGTAAGTTGACAAACAACTGGGTATTCAGAATTCCCGGGATGTTGTTCTGGGCCCCCAGATGGATCACCCGGAAATTTATCAGAATTCTGCCTACCTATCTTATCAGTTTGTTTCTAAGTTATGTTTTTGGTGTCCTTGCGGCAATAATCGTGATTTTTGTGATCCTTGATTATATTAGCAACCTGAAAAGGTTTGAAGGGGTTGCGTTAATAAACATAGCCCTTTATTACTGGTATTATCTCCCCTGGATTATACAGATTACCATTCCCATAGTTCTTCTTCTGGCCTCCATGTTTTCTATTGGCAAGATGGCCAAGCAGAGCGAATTGACAGCCATGAAATCATCGGGAATAAATGTCCGTCAGCTCACATTGCCGCTTCTTTTTCTGGGCATAGTACTGTCTGTGGCGACATTTTACGGGGGAGAAAAGATTCTTCCAACAGCCAACCTGCTCCGCAGAGAGCTGACAGATAACATGAAGAACCCTGAAGCGTCGGTGAAAAAGATGGATGGAATCAAAGAGTTCCGCCGCAATTTTTACTATTTCGGAAATTCTCAAACCATATTTTTCTTCCAGGAATTCAGTACCGTTCCGCAGAATGCGCGCAACGTCTGGAGAGAATCATTTGACAATAAGCAGATTATACAGAGAATTCAGGCTGAAAAGATGATCTACGACAGCACAGGGTGGCGCTTTGTCAACGGCAAGATCAGAGATTTCAGTGGTCCCGTCCCCGTGATGAGAAATTTTGATACACTCAGCGACACGGTACTTACTGCTGTCCCCGCAGAAATGGTCGCCCGCATAAAGAGCAAAGAGGAAATGAGTTACTGGGAACTTAGGAGTTACATTGATGCGGCAAAGAAACGCGGAGAGAAAGTAAACAAGTATATGGGTGAGCTGGAGTTCAAAATCGCTCTTCCGTTTATGAATTTCATTGTCATACTGCTTGGAATAGCAATAACGGCCCGAACCGGAAGAAAAGGAGGTGCAGTCCTTTTCGGAATCGGACTGGCCCTTATGTTCTCTTACTGGCTGATCTCCAGGTTTGCAATAGTGTTTGCCCAGAACGGCCATTTACCGACTCTGCTTGGAGCATGGATCGGCAATATTATTTTCTTTGTAATCGGATTAGCGTTATATAGAAAGGCCGCAAGGTGAATAATTCCCTTAAAGTATTGCTTGTTGATGATAATCATGATACTCTGGATCTACTGGAGATGTTTCTTTATAAAGACTTTGAAGTGCTGACTGCGATGAACGGTTTTGAGGGACTTAAAAAGGCAGAAGAAGAACTGCCGGATCTTATAATTACAGATATCATGATGCCCGTGATGGATGGTATTCGGTTTTTCAATAATCTCAAAAAACAGGAGAAAACAAACCAGACACCGGTTATCGCAATTACATCTTTTGCAAAAAAAATTACCAGAAAAAGCCTTCTTAATATGGGGTTTACCGGTGTGGTTTCAAAACCGCTTGTTAAAGAAACGGTGCTGGATACTGTCCGAAAAGCTATAAATCTACCCTCAGACAAGAGTCCAGTTGAAAATGCGTCAACTTAGTCCCGCAAATCAGCTGACTGCTATAGTTCTAATTCTGGCATGTTCGGCTTTTTATTTCATTGGAGGGACCTCTGCCCGAATAGGAATTCCGGTATGTCTTTCAGCTTCACTTATCATGCTCATTTTTTCGGGGAAACGCAGAAAAAAACCGCAAGTGAATCACCAGGAGCAGACCCCTGCAGAATCTGCATTCCCGAAGATCTCTGAAAAGCAGGTTGATGACGAAACTGGGGTTGTACAGATTTCTTCGCTTGG
>JAAYYB010000277.1 GCA_012515615.1 Fibrobacter sp. | reverse complement strand
TCAGTCATTCGTGTGATGATATCGCCCTGATTGTTTGTCGTGAAAAACCGGTGAGACATTGATTGCAGGTGTCTGAACATCCCGTTGCGCATATCAAATGTGATGTGCTGAGCGATCCAGGTGTTCAGATAGCTCTCCAGCACACCAATTAGATTCGCAAGGAGCATTACCAGAAACGAAATGGCCAAAAGCCATATCAACGTGTTCAAATCCCGACCGATCAGGCCTTCATCGATAATCTTTCCGGTCAAAATCGCGGGGAAAATACGAAGTACCGTCGAAAAAACAATGGCGACCAGCACCAATATCATTTGTTTCCAGTATGGTTTCAGGTAGGAGCTGATGCGAAGCAATAGCGCTTTTGACACCTTCGGTCGGTTCGCCAGTTCCTCCTCTGTCAAATAGGCGCGGCCAACACGGCCCATGCCTCGGGGAGTAAAATTGTTATTCAGCTTTCTACCTCCTTGATCTCTATGACTACCTCAGCTACTCCAGCCTTTATCAACCCGATCATCTCTGCAGCAGCCCGGGAGACATCGATAACACGATTCTTGACAAACGGTCCACGGTCATTAATTCGAACCACAACCGATTGCTTTGTCAAGATGTTTGTGACTTTTACTCTGGTGTTGAAAGGCAGTTTGCGATGAGCCGCGGTAAGATCCTGTTTATTATACCGTTCTCCGCTTGCTGTTTTTCTCCCATGCAGTTTATCGCAATAGTATGATGCCTTCCCTTTCTGGTAGACACAATACTCCGATGAATTCAGCGTTTCCCTGATCTGCTCATCAGATTGTGTCATCGACAATCTTGACGAAAGATGAATCTCAGGCGCAGAAACCGCATATGTTTCAGTCTCTGTTTCCTCCCGAGCCGTTGAGGTCACACTACTACACTCTTTATGATTCTGAAAGGATGGTTCCTGAACGGACAGCGGAGTGACCTGATTTAAGCTATCTGATGTTAAAACAGGATGGCCGGATATTCTTTCCTGAGATGTGTTATTTTGCTGAGTGGCACGAGTGTAAAGGGGAGTGCCGGCACATTGAAAGAGAATCAAAATGGCAATGAGAGTTAGAAGTGACAGTATTGTTTTGCGCACAGGTCTCTTTAAGAGCATAAGATAGCTGGTTCTTGTTCAAAATGTGGCGTATTGGTCGTGCCCGAGTTGTTTTATCGGGCATCCATCTTCAAAATCAATCGGAATAACATGGGACTTTGTATTTTCAGGAATGACCATCTTATCTTAACCTATTCATTTCGAACAGAATATGTTGTTCCTTTAAAAAGAAAGCTTCTGTTTAAGTATACCTATTTTCTTTAAAATCGCACCATTTTTGTTTGCGGGTTATTAAAAATAGTACATCATAGGTTTCTGGATGATCTTTTGTTGAAATTAGACGTTTGTCTGGTGAAAACGCAATGGACGCCATGCAAAAACAGCCTGTTAATGGGATCCGTCCCTGTCACCGGCGTATTTGTGTTTTCGCCTGTAGAGACGTCCGGCCGGACGTTTCTACATCTGTCCGATCGCCACATCCTGAACGATCTGTTTGCCTTTTCTGACCATCGATTTCAGCAATACTGCGACTGTTATAATTCCCACTGTCCCAGCAATCAAATCTGTCAAAAGCCTTCCGGCAAAGATTCCCTTTATCCCAAAAAGGCTGCTTCCCAGAAATGAAAGAGGCAAAAGCAAAACAATTATTCTTACAACATTAAGTAGTGTTGACAGAATAGGAAGATGTATTCCTGTCAGAAAAAATCCGCAGTAACGGTGAACCTCCATCATGCCAAAACCAAACGAAGCAATTCTCATGTAGAGAACAAATATCTCTTTGACGCTGTCATCATTGGTAAACAGCATGGAAATTAAAGGCGCAGCTGCAAACAGTATCGCGGCAACTGCAATACCATAAAGAAGCGCAAATCGTACAGAGTACCTTCTTGCCTGATAAATCCGGTCAAGATGGCCTCCGCCGTAATTCTGGCTTACAAAAGGAACTAAAGACATGCCAAGAGCCATCGGTATTATATAAGAAAACATCTCTACTCTTCCGGCAGCACTTGCCGCAGCTATGGCTTCATTTCCATAAGAACTTATTAATTTAGTCAAAACAGCTGATGAAACAGGCATAAGTATCATACTAAGAATTGATGGAATCGCAAACTTTAAAATACTACTGCAAGAGTTAAAAAAGCCGCCACTGGAAAGTTTGTTGATTTTAAATATTTTGTGCTTGACAATCAGTAGATAGGCGAGCCAGGCCGTGGAGATGGCCTGTGCAATAACGGTGGCAAGTGCAGCACCCCACATACCCATGGCCGGAATCCCTGCAAAACCAAAAATCATAATCGGGTCAAGTATGCAATTCAGTATAGCGCCAAGAAGCATGAAACTGCTTGCGGCTTTTGAATCACCCAGCGAAATAAGTATCCCGTTTCCCATCATGGGTAAAGCCATGAATGCAGCACCTGCATACCAGCAGCTCATGTATTTGCTTACAAGAGGGAGTGTCCGGGCGTCTGCTCCCAGCATTGAAAATACAGATGACATTGTGAGAAAGCCGACGATAGAAATCAGTGCTGCCACGATTACCACAAGGCCTATACCGTGGGTTACTATCCTTGATGCATCCTCATGTTTTTTTCTTCCCAGTGCGTGGGATGTGAGTGTTGTGACTCCGGTTCCTATACCCCCGGCAACAAATGTTAAAAGTGTAACAACTGGAAAGGTAAATCCCATCGCTGCAAGCGGGATAGTTCCTAATCTCGCAATAAACAGCGTATCCACAAAGTTATAGGTATTAATAGCAACGGTTCCGACAAGCATGGGTGCAGCCATACGAAACAGTGTAAGTAAAACCGGATCACGCGTAAGCTTGCTCATATTTTCTTTTAATCCAACATCTTAGTACGGCTTTGATTGAAATAAGCATTCAGAGAATAAAAACACGGCTAAAATCCATTTTTCATAAAAGAGAAGGAGTAGTTAATTCTTGCTCAGTTTGATGAAGATTAAATGGGGATTAAGCAGTATAATCTATTAAAATAAAACAGGGCAGGGGTGAGAATAAAGGGTAATACGTTTTTACTTAACGTTCCATAATTTATACACGGACCCTGTTGAAGAAAGAATGAGGTTTTAATTTTTTGATTTTTTATACTCATTATTACTTTGTGAATAAGTTGAAGGAGGTTATTTTAATGGTAAGCGGCCGGATTAAGGTGGGTTTGGCATTTCTCAACCTCAACCTTAATCTTAAGGGAACCTCTAAAAATATGCTACAAAGACCAATTTTACTCAGATCTTGACAATTGATCGATAAAATTCACTTATACTTTGCTTTTCAAAGGAAATTTTCATAGTAATTCCCTTTTTTCATCC